>JAFWDX010000302.1 GCA_017515945.1 Blautia sp.
ACACAGGTGAGTCAAGGAACCTGTCCCCGTGACTCCCCCTTGACAATTTTTTATTTTAATGGCATAATACCATACATAATAATAAGGAGGTATCCCTGAATTGAATAATTTTTCTTTCTATTCTCCCACCTTTTTTCCATTGGCAAGGATACCGAAACTCAGGCCGGCCCTCTTGTCCAAAGATTCGGCGGTACAAAGGTGCTGCTCCATTACGGCAGTCCGTGTATGGGGCTGCCAGATGGACTTCGATCATCCGGAAGTAACGGCGGCACAGGGAATCGAGGCTTTACGCCATTTTCTTGCCGGACTGGGAATGCCGCAGACCCTGGGCGAACTCGGGGGCAAGGAAGAAGATATTCCCAAGCTGGTTGATGTACTCTGCAACGGAGACGGAAGACCCGGGAATATTTCCGGCTTTGTAACGCTGGATGAGAAGGACTGCACGGCGATATACAAGATGATGTTGTAATTATACAAGTGGTCCGTCTCAATCAGATTTAAACTTAAAGCAACATCTTGATTACTATGCTGCGTTGGGCTCAGTTGCCGTAGCCCGCTACAGCGCCTTCACGCGCCTTGCCTATGAAGCCAATCTGGCACTTTAAGTTTAAATCTGATTGAGACGGACCACTAGACTCTGTTTGACTTTCATAAAATGAGTCGAGGAACCTGTCCCCGCGACTCACCACTTATTTATCGCGCAGGTATACGTGAGGTCTGGCCGCTTTGTTTCGGGGGCCAGACCTCTTTTTTTATTTACAGCTGGTAACTGTTCAGTCATAAGCTCCTTCACTGTTACGAGGTCACACCGAAGGCGTCCCTTGGGAGGCGCAGGCTTCATTCGTCGCATTGGAAGTACGTCTGGCCTTGGCTGTTGGACTTTTATTCCACATACCTCGCAGTAAATGCGAGGTGCTGACAGAACAGTTACTACAGTTGTTCAGTCACAGCTGCTGTCCTGCTTTCCGAGCAGGTGCCCGGGGAAAGGAGATAAAATGAATTTTGAAAAACTGGAAAAATATCTGGATTCACTATATGATGTAAACGTGCCGGGCTGCGACCTGATCGTGTACAAGGATCACGAGCCTGTATTCCGCCACATGGCCGGCTACCGGGACCGGGCCCGCACACAGCCCGTCCGGGGAGATGAGACCTACTGCCTCTATTCCTGTACAAAGGTATTCACTACCTGCGCCGTCATGCAGTTGATCGAAAAGGGAAAGCTCAGGCTTGATGATCCCGTGAGCATGTACCTTCCTGCCTACGCGCGTCTGAAGGTCAGACAGCCGGACGGAGAGGTCGTTCCCGCAGTCCGTACCATGACCATCCGCCATCTCCTCAGCATGCAGAGCGGTCTGGATTATCAGACGGATACACCGGCCATTCGCCGCGTCCAGGAGGAGACCTCCGGCCATGCCACGACCCGGCAGATCGTGGACGTCCTCGTGGAAGAGCCCCTCTGCTTTGAACCCGGGACGGATTTCCTTTACAGCATGAGCCATGACGTCCTTGGTGCCGTGATCGAGGTGGTATCAGGGCAGAAATTCTCTGATTATCTAAAGGAAAACATTTTTGAGCCGCTCGGGCTGAAAACGATCGGATTTACGCAGAAGGAAAAAGATCTGGACCGTCTGTGTGCCCAGTATGAATATGACGAAGAGTCAAAAACGCTCAGGGACCTGCCCGGCAGGGTGATGACCTACCGCATCAGCGACCGCTACGAAAGCGGCGGCGCCGGCCTGATCAGCGACCTGCGGGATTATGGTCTGTTCGTGGACGCCCTCTCCTGCGGCGGTCAGGCTGCAGACGGCACCCGGATCCTCTCGCCCGAAATGATCCAGCTCTGGAATACGAACCAGCTCGGTCCCGTCTCCCGCCGCACCTTCGACGAATGGCACAGGTATGGCTATTCCTATGCCCTTGGCGTGCGCACCAGGGTGGATCTGACCAAAGGCGGTCCCGGTTCCATCGGCGAATTCGGTTGGGACGGCGCCGCGTGCTCCTGGGCGATGATCGATCCTCACCGCCATATCGGTGCTTTTTCGCCATGCATGTCAAGAATTTCGTGTATGCCTATGACGTCATTCATCCGACCATACGAAGCTTGATTTATGAAGGATTTGGTAACTGTTCAGTCAGCACCTCGCATTTACTG
>JAFWDX010000303.1 GCA_017515945.1 Blautia sp.
CCGTGACTCATCTTTCATCGGGATTTGACATTTTTCATTTCGGATTATACAATAGGCGGACAGACATGTCCCGGTTTCATGTGTGAGTTTATGCCAGAGGAACATAATGTGTGGAATTCTTTGATTCCGCATATTCAGAACTCAGCATATACTGCACAAAAAACAGGTACATTTTCCACTTATATTATTGCGCGAGTATAACCGCCGGAAAGGAAGAACAATGATCCGCAGAGCAGAAGAATGTACAATCGAATACCGTGAACATATGCGTGACGGAGATGGCACCGTCAAGCTGACAAGCCTGATCGCCTCCTCCGCGGAGCTCAATGAAAAGGGACGGCTTTTTTCCGTGATCACCCTAGAGCCCGGATGCAGCATCGGCTATCACATCCATGACAAGGATGCCGAGCTTTTCTATATTCTGAAAGGCACAGCTGAATACAACGATAATGGTCAGATCAAAACCGTGAGCGCCGGAGATGTAACGATCTGTCCCACCGGGCAGAGTCATGGCATCGCGAATCATTCGGATGAGGTGGTGCAGCTCGTGGCCGTGATCGTCTACGCGTAAGAGTGCAGGAACGACCCACCGGACAGGACCATGGCATCGCGTATCATTCGGATGACGTGGCTAAGCCCGTGGCCGTGATCGTCTGCGCGTAAGCGCGCAGGAGTATGAAGATGCCCGCGATATGGAGTTATCATATCCATACGCTCCTGCAAAGACTCCCCAGTATGAAAAGGACATTGTACCTGTACAGTCTCTCCCGTATACAGAAGACATGTACTTGTACCGTTTCTCCCATATAAAAAGGACACTATATATGAAATTCTACATGCCGGTAAAAATTTACGATGAGCCGGACTGCGTCCGGCAGCATGCGGCAGAACTCGCCGCCTTTGGAAAAAAAGCCCTGATCGTCACGGGCCGGCGCTCCGCCGAAAAATGCGGGGCACTGGCTGATGTGACAGATGCTTTAATGAACCAGGGTGTGCAGACCTGTCATTTTAACAAAGTGGAGGAAAATCCTTCCACGGAAACCATCGCTGAAGGCGCCCGGTTCGGTCTGGACGAGCAGGCTGACTTCGTGATCGGGATCGGCGGCGGCTCTCCTCTCGACGCGGCCAAGGCCATAGCCTTTCTGATGAAGCTCCGGGATCCGTCTCCTGCCCGGCTGTACGATCCCTCCCTTCCGTCGGAAGCGCTCGATGTGATCGCGATCCCCACCACCTGTGGAACCGGTTCCGAGGTCACGGGCGTATCGGTGCTCACCGTCCATGAAAAGCAGACCAAAGCATCCATTCCCCAGCGGATCTTCCCCAGGCTGGCCCTGCTGGACGGGCGCTATCTGAAAGCCGCTCCGCAGGCTCTGATCCTCAGCACGGCCGTAGATGCCCTGGCCCATATGTATGAAAGCTATGAGAGTGCGAAAGCCGATGTATATAACCAGGCTGTGATCCATGCCGGGCTCCGTCTCTGGAGGGATTGCCTTCCTGTCCTGACAGGCGCCAGGGAAGCCGATGCCGAAGACTGTTCTCGCCTTCTGCGCGCCTCGACCTTCGCCGGTATGGCCATCGCGCAGACGGGCACCGCGCTCCCCCACGCCCTCAGCTATATCCTCACCTATGATCTGGGTATGCCCCACGGACTCGCGGCCGGCCGCTTTCTTCCCGGATTTCTCAGGGAGGCACCAACCGGTGACCGTGAACTGCTTCTGAATGAGGCCGGCTTTTCAGACATGGACGCCTTCACAGCCTTCCTTGCTCCGGCACTTGCGTCGTGGGAAGTAAAATCCGAAACTCTTGAACGCGCCTTTACATGTGTAGCCGGAAATGAAGCCCGCATGAAGGCCTGCCGCTTCGCCGTTGATCCGGACGGACTGCGCAGGATCTGCGGATTATGATGAATATCCGGAGCTGTGAAGATCCTGTGGCTAAACAGTTACGAATATCCCGGAGCCTCTGAATACGTGGGCTTCCGTGTATTCAGAGGCTCTGCATATAAAGCACACCAAACTGGAGCATACATTGTTGATCCCTGAGTTTTATAAGGAGAATCTTTGTAATAATGAAACGAATTCTGACCATCCAGGACATTTCATGTCTCGGGAAATGTTCCATTACCATCGCCCTCCCACTGCTGAGCGCCATGGGTGTCGAGACTGTCATCCTTCCGACCGCTCTGCTCAGCACACACACGATGTTCAAGGGCTTTACCTGCCTCGATCTTTCAGATCAGATCCGGCCCATCACCCGGCACTGGAAAGATGAAGGTGTTCATTTTGACGCCATTTACACCGGCTACCTGGGTTCCGAGAAGGACATCGATCTGGCCGGCGAGGTTATTTCCGAATTCAGGCAGGATGATACCCTTGTTTTTGTCGATCCGGTCATGGGTGATAACGGAAAGCTGTATGCCGCTTTCGATGCACACTATCCCGTCAAAAACCGGGAGCTTTGTGCGCTGGCGGACGTCATTGTCCCGAACATCACGGAAGGCAGCCTGATGGCGGAAATGAATTATAAAGAGTCTTATGACCGCGCTTACCTGGAAGAGATGCTCTCACATCTCTGCAGCTTCGGCTGCGGTATGGCCGCCCTCACCGGCGTCAGCCTGAGCGAAGGGCAGACCGGTGTCATGGGTTATGACAACCGCCGGAAGGAGTACTTCTCGTACCAGAACGAGCATGTCCCCGCATCCTTTCACGGAACCGGAGACATCTTTGCAAGTGTGACTGTGGGCGCCCTTATGAACGGGCTCTCCTGGCCCCAGTCCCTCAAGATGGCCGCAGATTATACAGCGCTGACGATAAGAGAGACCATGAAGGATAATAAAAAGCCCTGGTACGGAGTGAACTTTGAGTCCACGATACCAGAGCTGGTCCGGATGCTGAGCGAGGCAAAAGCTTCGCTGCGTTGAAATCCGGCAATGTAAATATGACAATGGTCAATACATTGATTTTCGCTTATCACAGCAGGGACTCTGAACGCGTGGAGTTCTTTGACTTCACGTATCCAGAGTCCCTTTTAAATATACTTACGCCAGCTGTTCTTTAATATACTGCTCGAGTATTTCAGCAGCGTCCCCGATAATTTCCGCACAGGGGCGTTTTTTATAATATTCCTTTGTACGGGCTTCTGGAACGGGAGAATCATGACGAATGCCCAGGTTAAGCAACTCGCGGCAGACAATAGAACCGTGCTTCTCCTCAAATCTGTGTGCCAGTTCCTGTATCCTGGCATAATGATCGGCTTTGACCTGTCCGGTTTCGGGTCCGTCATAGCCATACAGCAGGCCTGCGATCATGAACATCCCGCTGACGGAACCACACACCTCCCGGAGTCTGCCCATTCCTCCACCAAAGGATGAAGCCATCTTCAGGAGCATCTGTTCATCGGCAGGAAGCAGGTCTGCAAATGCCTTTACGATTGACTGTGAGCAGTTATAGCCACTCCTGAAATTATTCATTGCCGCTTCTCTTCGTGACATATCAAAACCTCCCCGAATTTCTGTCTTGTCATTTTATTATATCATAGCATGAGTCACGGGGACAGGTTCCTTGACTCATTTTGAGTCACGGGGACAGGTTCCTTGACTCATTTTTGTTCAGACAGCTCAGGGGTATTTAAGTGTGCTTTAAGTGAGTTGGCTGGGATGGGATCCCTGACGGACGGTGGCGGGTGGAAGCGGGGTGTCGGCGGGGCGGGGATGGCTGCTCCGGCCGAACGGGATCCATATGCCTCGCCCCGTGCAGGCCAAAATGCCGCGAGCCCTTTTCGATGAGGCTCTAAACGTCTGAGCCGTCTCCGGAAGAGCCGGAGCCAGCTCAGGCGTTAAGAGCCTCAGCCGCCCTGGTCTCGCCAGGTCATTTTGGCACAATTGCACGGGGCGAGGCATATGGATCCCGTCCGGCCGGAGCAGCCATCCCCTTTCGCCGACACTTCCGCTCCCACCCGTCACCTGTTTAGTCGCAGCCGGTAGATACCAGACGGGAGGTTCTTCCGGGAATCGGCCAACCTCAGGGCCTGGAGCCTACCCCGGCCAGCCTCCGAATGAGTCACGGGGACAGGTTCCTTGACTCATAGATGGCCTCTCGGATATTGAAATGGAGCCTGGCTTCATCCCTGGCACATCGACGTATCATTTGGCCTGTCCGCTGATTTCATACGCTTGCCGGAATATATCCAATAACTACATCAACGTATCATTTAGCCTATTTGCCCATTTCATACGCCTGCCGATTCATCCAGTACCCGAGCCGGCGTATCATTTAACAAAGTTCCCCATTTCATATACCTGCCGGATTGAATCCAGGACCCGAGCCAGCGTATTATTTAGTCTATCTGCCGATTTCATGCCCATGCCAGTTCAAATCCAAAATAAGTCACGGGGATGAATCACAGGGACCGGTTCCAGGTTCTGAGATTGACGATCGTCAAAATGAGTCAAGGAACCTGTCCCCGTGACTCATCGGAGGCTGGCCGGAGCCGACCCCAGGCCATGAGATTGGCCACCGTCAGAATGAGTCAAGGAACCTGTCCCTGTGACTCATCCGGCTCCGAAAAACAGGTGCAGGGAGGGGAGGGGCTCCGGCCGGGCGGGATCCATATGCCTCGGCGCGTGCAATTGAGCCAAAATGACCGAGCGAGACCAGGGCGGCTGAGGCTCTTAACGTCTGAGCTGGCTCCGGCTCTTCCGGAGACTGC
>JAFWDX010000304.1 GCA_017515945.1 Blautia sp.
CCTCGCATTTACTGCGAGGTGCGTGGAACAAAAGATCAACAGCCAAGGCCAGGCGCACTTCTAATGCGACGAAAGGAGCATGCGCCTGGCCTCGTAACTGTGAAGGAGCTTGTGACTGAACAGTTACGAAGGAACGTAACTGTTCGGTCAGCACCTCGCATTTACTGCGAGATGACCCGTTCGAGTATACAAGGGTTTGCAGGAGAAGTAAAAATGACAAAGAAGCAAAAGCAGCTTCTTGGGTTGCTCAAGGAGATAGATGCCCTGTGCAGGAAGCACGGGCTGCGTTACGTGATGGCAGGCGGAAGTCTGCTGGGCGTGATCCGCAACCGCGGTTTTCTTCCATGGGACGACGATATTGATATCTATATGCCCAGGGACGACTGGGAGGAGCTGGTCGGTCTGGCGGAAGAAGAACTGCCGGATCATCGTGTCCTGATCGATGTGGGGACCATGAGGGAATACACCAACTCCTTTCCCAGATATGGTTCTACGGATACCTGTGCAATTCACAAGCATCAGATCACCGGCAGGGATGCGGCAGGCGAGATCATTGATGTGCTTACGCTTGATCCTGTACCATCGGATGAGAAATCCTATAAAAAGTACCGGACCAATTTTATGATCTATTCGGACCTGATCAATCCATTTACGACTTATGGCAGCCGCTGGGAAATTCCCCTGTGGAAATATCTTTACTACCGATGCATGGAAAAAGTTTCAGGCAGAGAGAAAACGTTCCGGAATCTGGAAAAAAAGATGTATGCCTGGAAGGAAAAGGATTGCGACCGTTTTGCCATGCGGTGGGGAGGCTGCCCCTTCCTGTTCTCAAAAGACATGATGTTTCCTGTGAAAGAGATGCCTTTTGAAGATATGATGGTCTATGTCCCGAATCATGTGATCGAATATCTGATCTGGCACTATGGAGATGAGTGGCCTTATATCCCTCCTCACGCGGAGAGAGAGTCTCATGAGGCCATTTGTCCGGACGGGATCGATTATGAACAGTTCCGAAAACTGTATATGCCGATGATCGACGCGGAAAAACTGCTGAAGAATGCCTGGAAAGGAAAGATCACAAAGCTGAGGGATGCCAGGAGCAAAAACGCCGTAGAGGATGAAAAGCTGGCGCTGTATGCAGTCGGTGTGCAGATGGATCTGGATGCCAGGCTCGATCATGGAAAACGCTCTCTGTCAGCACTTGTCAACCGAAGGGACTTTGAGACTCTGTCGGAGATCTTTTCGGATTATTTTACCGCACAGCTGTCCGCTTCATTTATCGGGCGGGAGGATTTTGCCAATATACGGAAATTTGAGCATCCTACGCTTATTGAAATCCGTGAAAATCAGTTTGACGCGGCAATGCTGACGCTTTTCTATACAGAAAAAATATCAAAAGCCAACAGGCTTCTGGGACTTGTCAGAAGCACAAAGGGGCTGGATGAGACCTGCGGGTTGCTCTACCAGGATATAGCCCGGCTGAGACAGGCTGTGACAGGTATTGAAGAGGGAAAAGAAACGGAAGCGGCTGAGATCTGCGACATGCTGAATGAACGGTATCCGGATAATCCGTCTATATTAAAGCTCATGCTCTGGCTCAGCGCCAGAACCTCTGATAAAGAAAAAACGGACAGCCTGGTAAGGCAGGGCAGGGATATTTTTCCGGACGACGGATACTTTATAAAATATGAAGCGGATCTGCTCTGGGCAAAAGGGAAGAAAAACGAAGCGCTTGAGCTTTACGCAAAGGTACACAAATCAACAAATAACGGAATGATCTGGCTGGATCTGGAATCCGTTCCCGGTCACGACAAGATCGCTGCCGTAGCTGACTGCATCCGGCGGGGCCGCCTGGACGATCCCGGGATCGCAAAACGGGCACGGGAGGAGATACGAGTCTGGAAGCAGGTTTTTCCGGATGATGAGGAAGTCCGCGCAGCCGGAGAGGATATCAGGATGAGTGCGGCCTTTGCCGCCAGATCTTCGGGCTCGATCCGAAAGGTCCGGCATCAGATCGAAGACAGGATCCGGCTGCTCATAAAAAAGGATCAGGACGTCCCCGGCCAGTATTATTCGACCCTGGCACGGGTGCAGATCCGGTCCGGGCTGCCTCGCTCACTGGCGGCTGTCAGTGCCAGACTGCCCTTTACCGAGGATTATGAAACGCTGGAGGAGATGCGGTATCAGGTGGAAAATGAAGCTGTCTCTGTGTTCGGGGAAGCGTTCGTATCCCGGGAAGTGACCAGGGGTCAGGGTGGATATTACCGTAAGGTCCTTGGAGATATCCTGCTGGCCCAGGGCAAGGTGACAGAGGCTTTCGGCTGCTATCGGCTGGCCATGCGCGAGCTGCCCCAGGGTACGGTACGGGAACAGCTCAGGCGCCTGATCCTGGACGATCTTGTAAAAGGACAGGCGAAGCTGAGGGTCATCGCCGCAAAAACGGATGCCGGAGAATATCTGGACGGGTGGCTTGATAAATATGGAAGCCTGAAGGAGATACAGTCACTGGTACGCTGACAGGGACCACGGATAGATTTTGATAGGAAATGTAAAAAATGATGAATCAGGAACAGGAAATACTGCATACGCTTCTGAGAGAACTCGATCAGATCTGCAGAAACAATAATCTGCGTTATATCCTTTCACCCAGACTGGCATACAATGCGGTAAACGGTCTGGGAATGCCGGCAAATCTCATGTATGGCATGATCATGGTCGCGGAATCGGATATGGAGAGACTCCGTCTTGCCCTGTCCTCCACCGGGCTGCCGGACCGGGCGGTAGAGTCCATGGCGGATTCGGACCGGTTCCCGGGATTCTACCTGAGGTATGTGGACAGGTCTACATTGTGTTACAGACTGAGCTACGGCAGGAGCTTCCGCTATCCATGCTTGGGCATCAATATTTATCCGATGTACAGTCTGAAAAAAAATCCTGTTTCAAGAATGACGGACAGGTTTCTTGAGCGGGGCTGGCTTTCCCTTCAGGATACCTATCAGTCTGTTTTTTCCTGGAAGGATTACGCTGCCGGAGCTGTTGTCTGGCTGATGGGGCTCAGAGGGCGGGCAAGGCTCGGAAAAAGCATCTATTACCGCCTGGTTGAGAACCGGAGGGAACTTCCGGGGAGCCTGCTTTTCTGTGAAGGTTCCGGACCAGGTGGCCGCTTTTCACATGAGATGATCGCTGCAAGGACGGAAGTCGAGCTGGAGGGGTGGCCGTTTTTTATTCCCAGGGACTATGGGGATTATATGGAAGCAGCATATGGTGCCCGGGCCGGGAAAAAAGCAAAAATCCAGACGCCGTCATGGTCAGTGGTTACCAGCGCATGTGTGAAAGGGGAAGAATTCATATATCAGATCCCTGACACGTCCGGTATCGTCAGAAAGCGCCGTGCTTTGTATCTTCGCGGAGAACAGATCCGCCAGGGCAGAGAATATGTGGACGAGTGCTGGGAGCTGCTGCGGTATCTGGAAAAAGGACAGAATATTGTAAATATTGTACAGCGTCAGAAAAGGCGCATCCGAAACTTATGGCATGACGGAGATTACAGGCGCCTGGAGAGGGTTTATCGTGAATATCATGAGTTTGTAAAGGATTCCCTGTCCAGAAACATCCTTCTCAGGCCTGATCAGGAGCTTTATGAAATCTATCTGGATATGCTGAGGCATACCGGGAGCTTTGGGTGGCTGAAACGTATCCTGGCAGTCAGCGAATCACAAAAGACCGCGTCCGGACAATAGTATATAAATAACTGTTCAGTCAGCACCTCGCATTTACTGCGACACCGCAGACGTGCCTTGGCAGGTGCGTAGAACA
>JAFWDX010000034.1 GCA_017515945.1 Blautia sp.
AATTAATTGGATATTTATAATCTTGGGTTCGGAGAGCATCTGGGTCTCCACCTTCCATTCCTGTTGTGTGCGGATCCTGCGCAGGCATATCGATAACCTTGGCTATTCCAACAACTTTGTGATCTACGACGGCGACGACCAGAAAAGCCTGATGAAGGAGATCTTCCGCCGGCTTAATGTCGACACCAAGGTTTATAAGGAGAGGGGGATGCTTTCCCGGATCTCCCATGCCAAGGACGAGATGATGACCCCGGAGGATATTGAGAAGGAAGCTCATGGCGACAAGGAAGACCTCCTCACCGCGCAGATCTACCGGGAATACCAGGCCGCACTCAAGGCGAATAACGCGCTGGATTTCGATGATCTGCTGGTGCTGACGGTCGACCTGTTCGAGCAGTTTCCGGAGATTCTGGAGTATTACCAGGACCGTTTCAAATACATCATGGTGGACGAGTATCAGGACACCAACAATGTCCAGTTCCGCTTTGTAAGCCTGTTGGCCGCCCGTTACCGCAACCTGTGCGTGGTTGGCGATGATGACCAGTCCATCTACAAGTTCAGAGGTGCCAACATCCGCAATATCCTGGAGTTTGAGGACACCTACCCGGATGCCGTGGTGATCCGTCTGGAGCAGAATTACCGCTCCACGGGGACGATCCTGGCGGCGGCCAACGAGGTGATCGCCAACAACAAGGAGAGAAAGAAAAAGAAGCTGTGGACTGAAAAGGGCGACGGTTCCCGCATCCACTTCCGCCAGTTCAACAACGGCTTTGAGGAAGCTGAATATGTGGTGGGAGAGATCCAGGCGGCCTGTAAGACCGGCGGAGCCTCCTATAAGGACTGCGCGGTGCTGTACCGGACCAATGCCCAGTCCAGGCTTTTTGAAGAAAAGCTCCTGATGGCTGGGGTCCCCTATAAGATCGTAGGCGGCATCAATTTCTATGCCCGCAGAGAAATCAAGGATCTGCTGTGCTATCTGCGCACCATCGCCAACGGGGATGACGATCTGTCTGTAAGCAGGATCATCAATGTCCCCCGCAGGGGCATCGGTACGACCACTCTGGCCAGGGTGCAGGACTATGCCACGGCCCATGGAATGAGCCTGTATACGGCCCTGGAGAATGCTAAGGAAATACCGGGTATCGGACGGGGACTCTCAAAGCTGGAGGATTTTGTCCGGTTCATCCGCGTCCTTCGCACCAATGCGGAGGAGGAGAGACTGACGGTCCGTGAGATCCTGCAGGAGGTCATTGATTCCACAGGTTATGTAAAGGAGCTGGAAGCCGAGAATACAGAAGAGGCTCAGACACGCATTGAAAACATCGACGAGCTGATCTCCACGGCCCAGTCCTATCAGGATGCCCAGGAGGAGGCGGGTACTTCTCCGTCACTTGCCGGCTTACTGGAGGAAGTGGCGCTGGTCGCCGACGTGGACACAGTGGATCCGGATCAGGATTACGTGCTGCTGATGACACTGCATAGCGCAAAGGGCCTGGAATTTCCCCGCGTTTTCATCGCGGGCATGGAGGACGGGCTTTTTCCCGGCTATGCCACGATCAACTACGGCAGCGCGGAGGATCTGGAGGAGGAGAGGAGACTGTGCTATGTCGGCATCACCCGGGCCATGGAGGAGCTGACCCTGACCTGCTCCCGCAGCAGGATGATCCGGGGCGAGGTCATGCCCCAGCAGGTATCCCGTTTCGTACAGGAGATCCCCAGAGAACTGATCGACCTGGGCTATGAGCGCAGAGCCATATCATCCTCTGAGCGCCTGCGTGAGATGAAAGAGGCACAGAAGCTCTCCGGTCCCCTGAGCCAGGCCTTTGGCACTTCATCCAAAGCCTCCTCGTCATTCGATCCGGGCAACACCTGGTCCTCACGGAATATCGGGACGCAGCGTCCAGCCGCGATGAACAAAGGTCCCGCCGCCAAAGCGGACCATCTCGACTATGCCGTCGGTGATACCGTCCGGCACATCAAATTCGGCGTTGGGGTTGTACAGGCCATCACGGAAGGCGGCCGCGACTATGAAGTTACAGTGGAATTTGACCGGTATGGGGTCAAAAAGATGTTCGCGGGGTTCGCGCGGTTGGTGAAGGTATGAGTCAGTGGGACAGGTTCCTTGACTCATTTGAATGAGTCAAGGAACCTGTCCCTCTGACTCATCCCTGCCGTGAACAGAGTCGAAGCCAAGCGGAAGAAACCGGGTGGAGATGAGTCATCATTGAATCCACGGTAAAGGTATGCTATAATTATCTTACAAAGAAGAAGGCACATCATATATTTCCGAAGGAGGATCCGTCATGCGCAAAGAAAAACTGGATGAAATGATATCCATGCTGAAATCAGAAGAACTGAAAAGAAAGAAAAACCCGGTATTGCGCATCCTGACGGTTCTTGTCATCATAGCTGCTGTGATCGCGGTCATATACGCGATATACCGTTTCTTTGCGCCGGATTATTCGGATGATTTCGAGGACGATTTCAGCGACGAGGATTTTGAGGAGTATTTCGAGGAATCAGACCAGGCGTGAACAAAACCATACCACACAGGGGACGGTTCTCTGTGTGGTTTGCACAGGAATTTCACAGGGGACGGTTTTCGGTGTCGAACCACACAGAGAACCGTCCCCTGTGTGGTATCTGTGTGGTATCTGTCCGGTGCTGTCCGGTTCGTGCGAGTTTAACGCAAGGGCAGTTTTGATATCAAACCACACAGAGAACCGTCCCCTGTGTGGTTCCCTGTGTGGTTCCCTGCGCAGGTCCCTGAGCGGGTATTTATGATAAAGGTATTGGAGATTGGAGAATGAAGAAGGGCGACATTTGTGAAGGGATAGTGGAATCTGTCCTTTACCCCAACCGCGGCCGTATGACCGCGGACGAGGAGACGATAACGGTAAAGAATTGCATCCCAGGGCAGAGAGTCCAGGTGCGGATCAATAAAAAACGGGCGGGGCGGCTGGAAGGCCAGCTCATTGAGGTCTTGGAAGCTTCCCCGCTGGAGACGCGCGAGGCTCTGTGTCCGGTTTTCCCGGGTTGCGGCGGCTGTATGTACCAGACCATGGACTACCAGGAGCAGCTTTCCATGAAGGAGACGCAGCTGAAGGAATTGTTCTCCCCTGTGGCGGCAGCCGACGGGCAGGATCTGGACGCCTGCTGGGAGGGGATCATTGCAAGTCCAAGGGAATTGGGATACCGCAACAAGATGGAGTTCACCTTTGGTGATGAGTATAAAGGCGGTCCACTGGTGCTGGGTCTTCACAAAAAAGCCAGCAACTACGATATCGCAGAAGTGACGGCCTGTGCTATCTGCCCCCGTGATATGAGTGCGATCGTCCGCTGCACGGTGGAATATTTCCGTGAACTCGGTACACCGTTTTATCACCGCGTGACTCACAATGGTTATCTGCGTCATCTAATGCTTCGCGAGGGCGCCCGATCGGGAGAGATTCTCATTCATCTGGTCACGACCTCCCAGGAGGAGCATGATCTGTCGGAACTGGTTGAACGCCTTTTTGCGCTTCCCCTCGATGGAAAGATCGCCGGGATCCTGCATTTGATCAATGATTCCCTGGCGGATGTGGTCCGGGCAGATGAGACAAGAATCCTGTATGGACAGGACCACTTTTATGAAGAAATGTGCGGGCTGCGCTTTAAGATCAGCAGTTTTTCTTTTTTCCAGCCAAATACACTGGCTGCCGAAAAGATGTATGAGAAGGTAAGGCAATATGTCGCACAGGCCCTTTCAGGGTCATATGCCAGACCAGTTGTATATGACCTTTACAGCGGTACCGGTACGATCGCCCAGGTCCTGGCTCCGGCTGCCCGCGAGGTCATCGGCGTGGAGATCGTGGAGGAAGCCGTCCGGGCGGCCAGGGAAAATGCCACCGCCAACGGCCTGGATAACTGCCGTTTTCTGGTCGGGGATGTCTTCCAGGTGCTCGACGAGATTACGGAAAAGCCTGATGTGATCATTCTGGATCCCCCCCGGGACGGGATCCATCCCAAAGCGCTCCCCCGGATCCTGGCCTATGATGTGCCGACGATCGTATATATCTCCTGTCAGGCCACCAGCCTGGCCCGTGATCTGCCGGCCTTTTTTGCGGCCGGGTATCGGATCCGGCGGATGTGCGCGGTCGATCAGTTCTGTGAAACCGTGGCAGTGGAGACAGTGTGCTTTCTGGATAAACAGGTTCCGGCGAGAGATGACTATACTCGAGCGATCAAATAAATGGAAAATCATGTACATTTACCATTTATTTGATCGCTCGAGAACAGAATCTGACGAGCCTGCTCATGGAAATATACTATTTAAGAAAAAAGACGTACAGAAAAATGTAATTAACGTATATGAAACGACTGTTATACAAAGAGTTACTAAATTGGAAAGAAAACGAGAGCAGGAAACCTCTTATTTTGAATGGTGCAAGGCAGGTGGGTAAAACGTGGCTTCTACAATCCTTCGGAGGGGCGG
>JAFWDX010000035.1 GCA_017515945.1 Blautia sp.
CCAATAAGTCGGGTCTGAGCTGTCAAGCACCTCCACGCTGTCGCCGGAATAGAGCCTGCCGATCTCATTACGGCTGTCGTACGCTTTGGCATTGCGCAGCGCCAGATATCCGGTAGCCACGCTGACCGTCCGCCAGAAGGATGTGCTGACCGGAGCTGCCGCACCGGAGCCGATCAGGTACTGACAGTTCACATAGCCGCGGGTGTTATACTTTGGAGAATAGACCCACCAGTAGGTCGGATCGCTGGCATCCTCCACCGTCACCGTATCCCCGTTATACAGCTGACCGATCTCATTGCGGCTGTCGTAGGCTTTGGCATTGCGCAGCGCGAGATACCCGCTGGCCACACTGACCGTATACGTGCCATAGCCATATCCGCCTGTGGAACCGCCTCCGCTGATATAATACAGATAATCCTTATTCACATACCCGTTTGTGTTGTATTTCGGAGAATACACCCACCAGTAGGTCGGATCACTGGAGTCCTTGAGCGTGACGGTATCGCCGTTGTACAGCTTGCCGATCTCGTTGCGGCTGTCATAGGCTTTGGCGTTGCGCAGGGCAAGATACCCGCTGGCCACAGATACGCCATAGACCGCGCCTGAGGAACTGCCGCCGCCTGAACCGATCAGATAGTTGCAGTTCACGTAGCCGTTCATGTTGTACTTGGGGGAATATACCCACCAGTAGTCGGAATTGCCCACACTGATGAACTCAACCGTATCGCCGTTGTACAGCTTGCCGATCTCGTTGCGGCTGTCGTAGGCCATGGCGTTTCTCAGAGCAAGATACCCGCTGGCCACACTGACCGTGTAGTAGCTCCCTGCGTGGACCTCAGCCACATTTCCCATACCGGGCAGCGGTACCGCTGTCAGTATAAGCAGTGCGGCCAGACACACAAGCAACCTGTTTCTGCCTGTCTTTTTCATTAAATCTGCCTCCCTTCCGTTCAGGTTATACGTTCCCGATTTTCATGAAAAATTGCCAAGAATTTTTCGTTTCTGTAAACTTATTATCATGGTTTTGCCAATTCTTGTCAAGTAGAATTCCTCACTCTTGCCACCGATAAGAAACTTCTGTAAAATAGGGAAGATATGGGAAAAACAGAAATGTAGGTTACTATGAAGGAGCTTGTGACTGAAAAGCTACGAAGTAATGGCTTTCAGTACAAGATGAGGAGAAGACCATGGCAAAAAGAACAGACATCCACAAGGTACTCATCATTGGGTCCGGACCGATCATCATCGGCCAGGCCTGCGAATTTGACTACTCAGGCACGCAGGCGTGCAAAGCCCTGCGCTCGCTCGGGTATGAGATCGTACTGGTAAACTCCAATCCGGCTACCATCATGACCGACCCTGAAATGGCAGATGTCACGTACATCGAGCCCCTCAATGTCGACCGTCTGGAGCAGATCATCGCGAAAGAAAGACCGGATGCCCTGCTGCCTAACCTCGGTGGCCAGTCAGGACTGAACCTCTGTGCAGAGCTTAATAAAGCCGGCGTCCTCGATAAATATAATGTAAAAGTCATAGGAGTCCAGGTCGACGCCATCGAACGGGGCGAGGACCGGATCGAATTCAAAGAAACCATGAACAGCCTCGGCATCGGGATGGCCCGCTCGGAAGTGGCCTACTCTGTCGAGGAGGCTCTCAGGATCGCTGACGGACTTGGTTATCCCGTCGTTTTGCGTCCGGCCTATACCATGGGTGGTGCCGGCGGCGGTCTTGTCTATAATAAAGAAGAGCTGATCACTGTCTGTTCCAGAGGCCTGCAGGCCAGCATCGTCGGCCAGGTACTTGTAGAGGAGTCCGTCATGGGCTGGGAGGAGCTCGAGCTCGAGGTCGTCCGTGACAAGGACAACAACATGATCACGGTCTGCTTCATTGAGAACGTAGATCCCATGGGCGTCCATACCGGAGACTCCTTCTGCACGGCTCCCATGCTGACCATCTCACAGGAAGTACAGGCCCGGCTCCAGGAGCAGGCTTACAAGATCGTGGAACACATCGGCGTCATCGGCGGCACCAATGTCCAGTTTGCCCACGATCCCGTCAGCGACCGGATCATCGTGATCGAGATCAACCCGCGGACTTCCCGTTCCTCAGCACTGGCCTCCAAAGCCACCGGTTTCCCCATCGCACTGGTCTCCGCCATGCTGGCCAGCGGCCTGACACTGGCTGAGATTCCCTGCGGCAAATACGGTACCCTGGACAAATACGTGCCGGACGGCGATTATGTCGTCGTAAAATTTGCCCGCTGGGCCTTTGAAAAGTTTAAAGGCGTCGAGGATCATCTCGGCACCCAGATGCGCGCCGTCGGCGAAGTCATGAGCATCGGCAAGACTTACAAAGAAGCCTTCCAGAAAGCCATCCGCTCTCTGGAGACCAAGCGTTACGGTCTTGGACATGCCGCGGATTTTGACACATTAAGCACGGACGAGCTGCGCCGCCGTCTGGTTTCTCCCTCCAGTGAGCGCCACTTCCTGCTGTATGAGGCCCTGCGTGCCGGCCTGTCCGTGGATGAGCTCTATGATCTCACCCATGTCAAGCGCTGGTTCCTGGAGCAGATGAAGGAGCTCGTAGAGGAAGAAAAAGAGCTGCTGAAAAGCAAAGGCTCCCTTCCTTCAGACGAAGCCCTTACCCAGGCCAAAAAAGACGGTTTCTCCGACAAATACCTCAGCGAGCTGCTGCAGATCCCGGAGGACAGGATCCGTGAGCGCCGTGAGGAGCTGGGCGTGACCGAAGGCTGGCATGGCGTACATGTCAGCGGCACCCAGGACAGCGCCTATTACTATTCCACCTACAATGCACCCGATGCCAATCCGGTCCGCTCTGACAGGCCAAAGGTCATGATCCTGGGGGGCGGCCCCAATCGTATCGGTCAGGGCATCGAGTTTGACTATTGCTGCGTACATGCGGCCAACTCCCTTAAGGCTCTGGGCTTTGAGACCATTATCGTCAACTGCAACCCGGAAACGGTTTCCACCGACTATGATACCTCGGACAAGCTCTATTTTGAGCCCCTGACTCTGGAGGACGTCCTTGCGATCTACCGCAAGGAACAGCCTCTCGGCGTCATCGCCCAGTTCGGCGGACAGACTCCGCTGAATCTCGCTTCCCAGCTGCAGGCGAACGGTGTACGCATCCTTGGCACCACCCCGGAGGTCATCGACCTGGCGGAGGACAGAGATCAGTTCCGCGCCATGATGGACAAGCTGGGCATCCCCATGCCGGAGTCAGGCATGGCCACGACAGTGGAGGAAGCCATTGCCATCGCCGGACAGATCGGGTATCCCGTCATGGTCCGTCCCTCCTATGTACTGGGCGGACGCGGCATGGAGGTCGTTTACGACGATGAGAGCATGACCGACTATATGAAAGCCGCTGTCGGCGTTACGCCTGACCGCCCGATCCTGATCGACCGTTTCCTGCATCATGCACTTGAATGCGAAGCGGATGCCATCAGTGACGGCACCCATGCCTTTGTCCCTGCGGTCATGGAGCACATAGAGCTGGCCGGTATCCATTCCGGAGACTCTGCCTGCATCATACCCTCCCGCCATATCACTCCGGAAAATCTGGAGACCATTAAAGAGTACACAAAGAAAATTGCTGTGGAAATGCATGTCGTCGGCCTGATGAACATGCAGTATGCCATCGAGGACGGCCGCGTCTTTGTACTGGAGGCAAATCCGAGAGCCTCCCGTACGGTTCCGCTGGTCTCCAAGGTCTGCGGCATCCGCATGGTGCCTCTGGCCACAGAGATCATCACGGCAGAGCTCACCGGCAGACCTTCCCCTGTGCCCGCGCTCAAAGAAAAAGATATTCCGTATTATGGTGTCAAGGAAGCCGTCTTCCCCTTCAACATGTTCCAGGAGGTCGACCCCGTCCTCGGACCGGAGATGCGCAGTACCGGCGAGGTCCTCGGCCTGTCCGAAACCACCGGCGAAGCCTTTTTCAAGGCGGAGGAGGCCGCTCAGGCTACCCTTCCCCTGGAGGGATCCGTACTGATCTCCGTCACACGCCAGGATAAACCTGAGGTTGTCGAGATCGCACAGAGCTTCCATGAAGCAGGCTTTAAGATCTACGCCACAGGTGCGACCTTTGAGCGGATCAGCGATGCCGGTATTCCGGCTGTCCATGTGCGCAAGCTCTATGAGGGCCGGCCTAATATCCTGGATCTGATCACCAACGGAAAACTCCAGCTGATCGTCAATACCCCGATCGGCAAGGACAGCCATCATGACGACAGTTATATCCGGAAGGCCGCCATAAAATCCAAAATACCGTACATCACCACCATTGCCGCTGCCCGGATGGCCGCTGAAGGGATCCGTCAGATCCAGTCCGGCCGGATTTCCGGCCTCCATTCCCTGCAGGAGTGGCATCAGATGATCAAGGATAAGGAATAAGACATACCATCATGGATAAAATGATTTTTTTTACAGACCTGGATGACACCTTGCTCAACACTGCCAAGGAAATCTCTCCGGGCAACCGCGAAGCCATCGATGAGATGAGAAGCCGCGGACACCTGTTCTGTATCTCCACCGGCCGGGCGCTGGCCAGCGCCCGGTGGCAGGCGCAGCTCCTCGGCCTGCACGGAGAAGGCTGCTATATCATCGCTTACAATGGCGGAGTCATCTACGACTGTGCCGCGGATCAGGTGATCTACAGGCAGGGACTGTCGGCCGACCTGGTGCGCATGACCTTCGATGAAGCGCATGCCTTCGGGGTTCCTGTCCAGACTTACGGACAGGATGACACCGTTCTGACAGAGAGAGATACTCCTGCTCTCCATACCTACATGAAGATCCAGAACCTTGGATACAGGATCGTGGACGATGTCACTAAATATATGGGTGAAACAGCGCCAAAAGTCCTTTTTGTGGAATATGGAAACCCGGAGCTGGTACACCGTTTTCGGGACAGCCTGGCTCCGAAGCTGCAGGGGCAGGCAGATCTGTTCCTCTCCCACATCGATATGCTCGAATGTGTTCCCCCGGGCATCAACAAAGGAGCCGCTGTCCGATATCTTTGTGATCATCTGGGCATCCCCATCGAAAATTCGGTTGCGGCGGGCGACGCGGAAAATGACCTGTCCATGATCCAGGCCGCTCATGTGGGCTGTGCCATGATCAATGGAGAAGAGCCCGTCAAAGCCGCAGCGGATTATGTCACCCTGAATGACTGTGATCACGACGGAGTCGCGGAGATCCTGTACCGCTTCATTCTCGGCGGGGAGGCTGCATTATGAAACACCTCCTCCCGGAGCATTTTGCCGGTACACCTTCAGAGACGAACGAATCTGTCCGCTTTCTGCCGCATGCACCTGTCAGCGAACCCCTGCGAAGCCAGAGTACATGGAAGGCGCTTCCCGGACTCCTGCCGAGAGTCATATGCGGAATCCTGGGCTGCGCTCTTCTGACCCTGCAGCCCGTTTTTGTACAGGCCGTGACGATCAACTCAGCCTGGGATTATGAACAGTATCAGAAAGACAAGGCGGAGGAAAGCGACGCGCAGAACGCTTCAACGGATCCTGAGATGGGAAGTGACGGACAGAGCGCCTCAGCGGATACCGCGGCAGAAGGTAACGTACAAAATAATGGTTCTCCCGAGGCACCGCAGGAAACAGGCGCCTCCGAAGCTGTGGCGGACGCATTACCGGATTCCCATGTCTACACAGAGCCGGACATTATCAAAAATGTCCAGTTCCTGCTCAATGCTTTCGGCTATGGAGCCGGGGCAGTGGACGGAGTATGGGGATCCGCAACACAGAACGCGCTCACGGCTTATCAGCAGGCCAACGGCCTTCCACAGACAGGACAGATCACTCAGGATGTCCTCGAAAGCCTGTTCAGTGTCCAGTCCAGAGTGATCCCGGCATTTTTCCAGAGTCCGGAATTCATCAGGGCTGCAAGTCATGCAGATGCAGAAAATGCCTCATCGGATCTGGTTATTTTTGACAAACCGGATGAACGCTTTGAAAAAAAAGCTGCGAAGAAAAAAGCTGTAAAGTCTGTCACCATCACGGCAGAAGATATGGACAGAGATGCATTTAAAGGTCAGTGGGTGCTTTTCACCGGGCCGGATGATCCGGCCGGATTTGAAATACGGCTGCCTTCTGCCTGGGCGCTGACAGCCTCCTATGCGGAAAACCGCTCCTATCAGATCGCCTATGAGCCTGAAAAGCCTCTGGCTGACGGGATCGACCTGTTTACGATTCAGCTCATACCGGCCGGCCGTACAGCTGAACGTGCGCTCGAAAATCTGAGGAATATAACCGGAATCTATGAAAAATATGATTTCGAGAACACTGCCGCCGTTCAGACTGATATCATGGATTTCTCCGGTGTTTTCTTCATCGTTATGGAGGAAGCTGAGGAAATGGATACCTCTACCTGTTCCTTCGCCGGATCAAATGCGGCCGGCGATGTGCTTGTAGTCGGAGTCTCATCCGTTTTGTCTTTTGAGGATACAGAGCCCTTTATCCGCCAGCTGCTGGGATCCATCCGTGCCGTAGATAAAGCGGATCGCGATTCCACAGATGCCGCGCCTGTCAGGGTCACGCCCTCGCCGGTTCCTCTGCCCACGTTCACTCCGACGCCCTCGCCGACACCCATTCCGACGCCCAATCCTATGCCTGAGAGCTGGCAGGACTTCTATGACGAGCTCCAGGATGCAATCGAAACCGGCAACGGATATACAGAGGAGCCACTGCCGCAGGATGAAACCGCCACTGATCTGCAGTCTGAC
>JAFWDX010000305.1 GCA_017515945.1 Blautia sp.
ACTTTATGCAGGTATTGATTCGGACGGGGAGATCGAAGCTTTTGACACATACGGAATGGCACCCAGGGCAGACAGCATTTCACTGGTGATCATGGACAAAAAGCATGAAAAGATGTCCATCCTGTCGCTGAACCGTGATATCATGACGCAGATCCACAGGTACGATATGTACGGTGCGGATGACGGCGTATACGAGTCACATCTGGGGTATGCCTACTCCTACGGGGATGGGCTGGAATTCAGCTGTGAGAATCTCAGGGAGGCGGTCGAGACCCTGCTTCAGATACCTGTTGATGAATATTTTGTGTCCAACCGGGGATCTATGGCATTTATCAATGATCTGGTCGGAGGCGTTACCGTCACGGTGCCGGATGATGATCTGTCTGCCGACTATCCGGAGATGACTAAAGGCAGCCGTGTCGCGATCACGGAAAAAAATATAAACGCGTTTCTGCGGAGCCGGGATACGGACGTGGATTTCAGTAATGAAGGGCGTATCGAAAGACAGCGTGTCTATATAAACGCCTACGTGGAGAAACTCAGAGGCATGCTGCCGGACAGAACTCAGGAGATCTGGAAAGAGCTTGAGGAAAAGAGCCGGTATCTGCTGACCAGTATTACCAAAAACAAATACCTCCAGTTCGCCGGACTTCTGTCAACCGTACAGTATGGTGAGGATGACTTTTATAAAGCGCCGGGCGAAGACCGGCAGGGCGAGTATCACGATGAGTTCGTCGTGGACCAGGAAGCTCTCAGGTCATTGGTGGTGAATCTGTTTTACGAACCGGCATAAGTGATCGCGTATAATATGTATGATATTTCTGCCCCTTGGGCTGAAATATAAACCATTCTTTTAAGAAAGGAGGAGATACCAATGAAAAAGTTAACTGCGATCCTGTGTGCAGTCGCCATGGTGGCTGCTACATGCGTAACTTCTTTCGCCAAAGTCAGCATCGGCCCTGCCGGACAGCTGGAAAACGGCGGCAAGGCGACGAATGTCAGTGCAATCGGCATCACCCTTCCTGCGGAGGGGATCATTGTACGTGAGGCGAAAGCAACCGATTATCCGGATGGATCTAAAGAAGATTCGTTTGTTGAGGCTTTCGAATCGGAAAAGACTCTGGCTGATGCTTTAGCCAAGGTTGATTTTACCGCTCCGATGACGACCGACGGCGGAAAAACTGTAGATCCCAAGACGGTAAAGCTGCTTACAAGCCCTCTGGTATTTGCGAATGCCGTGACAGGCGAAGTGCTTAAAGGTGACGGAAAGCTTAAGATTACGTTCCCTGGCAATGAGAACACCAAGGGTAAGGATTCTGATAAGGTTGCATCCGTTCAGATGGGTCCCGATGGTACTATCCATGTAGTGGATATGACGGTCGACAAGGATGCCAATACCCTTACGGCGATCTTCCCGTGCATTGGGCCGTTCGTTATCGTAGGACTTTGAGCACAAATCTGACAGCCCCGCAGGTTCCTACAGGCCGCAGGACTGCCGCGACAGGCGGGAGCTCTGACCAGAGCTCCCTTTACCTGTCTTTTGAAACTGTATATTACTCGTGGCTGGTGGAATGCTATGTATACCTGCATGGCATTCCACTGGGCATGAGCCCGGGATATTATACCGGCACGGACAGTTACATGCTCTGAAACAAAAAAGAATCGGCTTTGTGCCGGCGGGTGCGTTATGGATCTGCCTGCCAGGAGCCTGGGGAAAGGATATTAGGTTATGTCAGGAAAGAGACACAGTAGCGGAGGAAAACATTTGCTCAGGGATATTGCCTTTATTGCGGCGATCCTTATACTTGTGGCAGCGCTGGGATTGATCTATTATGTATCCAGAAAACAGGATCAGGCAGAATCCGAACGACTGGAGACGATCATCGCAAATGAACAGTCACCGCAGATCAACAATGCAAAGATCATGGGTGAACAGATCGAAGCAGTTGAGAGCGATGGGGAAAAAGAGAACGGGGAAGAAAAATCTCCTGAGAAATCTGAAGAGGATGACACTGTGACAGATGAAACAGCATCAGAAGCAGAGGACGGGAGTGTACCTGAAGAGGCTGCACCGGAGAGCGGAGCAGGGTCTGAAGGTAAAGCGGAAAAGGAGAATGAGACAAAAGAAGGAGATAGTGCAGAGCCTGACGCTTCTGCAGAGGACGGAGCGGATCCGGCAGCGGCTGAGGAACTGCCTGAGCCGTCCCCTGAGCTGCTTGCTTCTTCGATCGTTATCCTTAATGGTACCAGCCGGAACGGGATGGCTGCCTTGTGGCTTGACAAATTTACCCAGGCCGGATATACCAGTGTAAGCGCCGGCAGTTACAGAGGAGCCGCAGAGCCCCTGAGTGTTGTTTATACAAAGGATCCGGAACAGGCCAAAGCCATAGGCAGAGTCGTTCCCGGGATCATTATCCGGGAAGGCGACATACCCGGGCCGTTTGTCATGAGCGGCGGAGTGGATGCTCCGTCTGAGATTGACCATTATGTGATCATCGGTAACAATAATGTACAATGATCGTAACTTTGAAGGAGCTTGTTGCGGAACCAGTTACAGATAGTGTATGAAAAACCGATGAAGAAAGATGGAAAGGAGGTTCACCATATGACAAAAAAGAACAGGTATCTGAGATATATCGTTTTGGGTCTTGCTGCCGTTGCGGCTGTCATCGCTTTTGCTGTTTTTATGATCAGGCGTCATGAGGAGGATGACTTTGAGGACTTTGAAGATTTCGAAGATTTCGAGGAGTCGGGATCCTCTGAGGCCAAAGAGGATCAGGTAAAAGGATCCGTGCATGCCGAAGAAAACGGCGACGATTTTGAAGACTGGGATACCGCAGCGGAGGACGACACGGAAGAGTTGTCTGAGCGGATTTCGGAGGACCTGGCTGCTGCTGTGGAAGAGGCTGCTTCCGGAACAGAGGAATAGGATAACAGAAGATAAAAAGCTGTAAAAAAGTCGTTGAGACTTTTTTGCAGCTTTTTGCAGGATATAAGGCTTGTCTGCCTGGTAATTATTACAGTATTATGAATAAAAATGTGAAATCAGTCATTCTTGCATCCGCATCACCCCGCAGAAAAGAACTGCTTTCTCTGGCCGGTATCGACTTTGATATTCGGCCTGCTGTTGGGAAGGAGCTGTATATCGCTTCACAGCCGGATGGGATCGTGAAAGAGCTTTCTCAGCATAAGGCACAGGAAGCGGCTGCAAACCTTGACAAAGAGGGCAGTCCGGACGGCGCGTGCTGGGTGATCGGCGCGGATACGATCGTCTATGCCCATGGAAGGATCCTTGGAAAGCCTGCCGATGAGGAGGAAGCGGCTGCCACTCTGCGCCTGCTTCAGGACAGCACGCATCAGGTATATACCGGCGTCATGGTGATGTACAGAGAAAGTCCCGGACAGGACTGGCGTCAGGTGGTCTTTGACGAAAAAACGGATGTAACCTTTTATCCGGTGAGCGATGAAGAGATCGCAGCCTACGTTTCCACAAAGGATCCTATGGACAAAGCCGGCAGTTATGCGATACAGGGCCCATGGGCAGTGTATGTGCGCGGTATATGCGGTGATTACAACAATGTCGTCGGACTGCCTCTTGCCCGGCTGATCCATGAGGCCAAAGCTGCCGGTTTTCCGCTTCCGCGGCGGCCAGGTATTTCGGGAGGGCTTATTGAAGAATGGTAACTGTACAGTCAGCACCCGAGGTGCGTAAGAAAAATATTCACGGATGTATTTTTGACCTGGATGGTACCCTGCTGTACACGCTTCAGTCCATGGCTGTACCGGCTAACCGCATGCTGCAGGAGCTTTCGCTGAAGGAACAGCCGGTGGAGAACTATCGCTATTACTGCGGAGACGGTGCGGACAATCTGGTCCGCAGGGTCCTTGCGGCAAGCGGGGATCCGGAGGCAAAGCTGTTTGATCAGGCTTATCCTCTGTATATGAAATATTTCAATGACGATCCCATGCTGGGCGTGACCAGGTTCCCGGGCATCGGAGAGACACTGGAGCAGATGAAGCAGATGGGGATCGGACTTGCAGTCTGTTCCAATAAACCGGACGAAGCGGCCGGAAGGGTGATCGCCGATATGTTTCCCGGCATTTTTACGACAGTGATCGGTCAAAGCAATGCCGTCAGGCGCAAACCGGCTCCGGACACACCTTTTATGGCAGCGGCCAGGCTTGGAGTCACTCCCGGAGAGTGTATGTATGTGGGAGATTCCGGTACGGATATGCGTACAGGGAAAGCCGCAGGCATGTTTACAGTCGGAGTGCTGTGGGGATACAGAGACCTGCAGGAACTGCGGGAGAACGGGGCGGATGAGACGGTCCGTGAGCCGGCAGATCTGCTGCGCTTTCTGACTATAGAAAAACAGTAACTGTACAGTCAGTACCTCGCATTTGCTGCGAGGGATGTGAGAAAGAAGCTGAAATAATCGTAACTCTGAAGGAGCTTGTGACTGAACAGTTACAAATAATCATAACAGATGAACAGATAATCATAGTATTTACATCATATATCCGCGAATCAGGAGGAAAGAATGGAAAACGAGAACACATCCAGAAATTTTATCGAAATGATCATCGACAAAGATCTGCAGGAAGGGACATATGACGCTGTCTGCACCCGCTTCCCTCCGGAACCGAACGGATATCTGCATATCGGACATGCCAAATCCATTCTGTTGAATTATGGTCTCGCTCAGGAGTACCATGGCAAATTCAACATGCGCTTTGATGACACCAATCCTACCAAGGAAAAGACGGAGTTTGTCGAGTCGATCAAAGAGGATATACAGTGGCTCGGTGCGGACTGGGAAGACAGGCTTTATTTCGCTTCCGACTATTTTCCGAGGATGTATGACGCGGCAGTGCGTCTGATCAAAAAAGGAAAGGCTTATGTCTGTGATCTTACGGCAGATCAGATCCGGGAGTACCGAGGTACGCTTACCGAGCCGGGCAAAGAAAGCCCATACCGGAACCGGTCCGTGGAGGAAAACCTGGCTCTGTTCGAACAGATGCGGGATGGTGTCTACGGAGACGGTGAGAAGGTCCTGCGGGCCAAAATCGATATGGCTTCCCCGAATATGAATATGCGTGATCCGGTGATCTACCGGATCGCGCACATGAACCATCACCGGACGGGAGATACCTGGTGCATTTATCCGATGTACGATTTTGCCCATCCGCTGGAGGATGCCTTTGAAGGCGTGACCCATTCGATCTGTACGCTGGAGTTTGAAGATCATCGTCCGCTGTACGACTGGGTCGTCCATGAGGTGGATCTCTTTGAAAAGCCGCCTAAACAGATCGAGTTTGCCAAGCTGTATCTGACCAATGTGGTCACCGGCAAGCGCTATATCAAAAAGCTGGTGGAGGACGGGATCGTAGACGGATGGGACGATCCCAGGCTGGTCAGCATTGCCGCCCTGCGCCGCAGGGGCTTCACACCCGAATCCATCCGCATGTTCGTCGATCTGGTCGGCGTGTCCAAGGCCAACAGCTCCGTGGATTATGCCATGCTCGAATACTGCATCCGCGAAGATCTCAAGCTCAAGGCTCCCCGTATGATGGCCGTGCTTGATCCGATCAGACATGTCATTGACAATTATCCGGAAGGACAGACCGAAATGCTCCCGGTGGCCAACAATGCCGAAAATCCGGAGCTCGGCACCAGGGAGGTGCCCTTCTCCCGCGAACTGTATATCGAGCGGGAGGATTTTATGGTCGAACCGCCGAAGAAATATAAACGCCTGTATCCCGGCGCCGAGGTCCGGCTCATGAACGCATATTTTGTCACAGCTGTCAGCTGGGAGGCGGACGACGACGGGACAGTCCGGACAGTGCACTGCACATATGATCCCGCAACCAGAGGCGGCAACGCACCGGACGGGCGTAAGGTAAAGGGCACGATCCACTGGGTAAATGCAGGGACAGCCGTGCCTGTCAAGGCAAGGCTCTATGAGAACATCGTTGACGAAGAAAAAGGCGTGTACAATAAAGAGGATGGAAGCCTGAACCTGAATCCGGATTCCCTGAAGGAATGCGAAGCGTATGTGGAGCCGATGCTTGCAGAAGCAAAGGCCTATGACCGCTTTCAGTTTGTACGGAACGGATTTTTCTGCGCGGACGTTCGTGACAGCGCGCCGGGCGCGCCGGTGTTTAACCGGATCGTTTCGCTGAAGAGCTCATTTAAGCTGCCGATGTGATAAAAAGGGAGCCGGTTGGTGAAATGTATTTCACCAACCGGTTCCTTTTTTATGAAAATAAGTAATTGTTCCGTCAGCACCTCGCATTTACTGCGACACCGCAGGCGTGCCTTGGCAGGTGCGTGGAACAAAAGCTCAATAGTCAAGGCCAGGCGCACTTTCAATGAGATGAAAGGGGCCTGCGCCTCCCAAGGGACGCCTTCGGTGTGGCCTCGCAACTGTGAAGGAGCTTGTGACTGAACAGTTACGAAAATAGCTGTTACATACCCCTCGCTCCCTGTATGCTATAGTATACGCAAATAAAGGGAAAGAGGGGGGATCGGTTATGCGCGCAGGAAAGGCATGTGCGGCGGTTCTCAGCCTGCTGGTCACAGCTGCTGCCTGTTGCTGTCCGGCATCTGCCCGGGAGCAGGGTTTCAGAAATAACAGAGAAAATAATCTGATACCGCTGGACGAGGAGGAATGGGGTGTCCCGCAGGATGAGCAGGGCTTCACGTTTGACGGGGAGGAAGAAGAAAATACCATCGCATCATTTACAGTGAACCCGGATCAGCTGGATTTCGGGACTGTTTTCGCCGGCTATACACAGCAGAGACGACCGGCTTTTGAGGTAGAGGTGACGAATACGGGAGATACGCTCCTCAACCTGATGGAGCCCGTAAGCGCCAATGGCTGGTTTGAGTCTTCCGTTCCGGAAACTCTTTCCCTGGCGCCCGGAGAGGAGACTGTATTTACACTCGTACCGGTAGTCGGTCTGGAGCCGGATGTCTATGATGACGAGATCACTTTTGCCTGCACCGATCATGCCTGCGACCCACAGACCGTGTACGTGGACCTGACTGTGACGGAGCCGGAAATGGATCTGACGGGCATAGAGATACCTGTCATGGATGATGCTCTTCCCAATGGTACGGTTAAAAATGCACAGGATCTTGGCCTTCCGGACACATTGACGATCCATACGACGCAGGAGGATCTGGAAGCGGCCGTTCACTGGAAGCTGGAGGACTGTGCCTATAATCCGGAATCCATTGATGAGCAGACATTTGACGTAGTCGGGGAAGTGATCCTTCCTGACGGAGTAGGCAATCCTGACGGGATCGATACACTTGTGGAAGTACAACTGTTCGTGGCGGCAAGGATTCCTTATCATGCGGATCCATCTTTATCCCGGATCACCGGTATTGATGCCGGAGGAGAGTATACGACACAGACGAGGCTTACGTTCACAGCCCTGGGAGACGGGTGTGACAACGAACGGCCGATGGAAGGAGACACACGGTTTATGCCGACGGGATGGAAAGTCCTGGAAAGCAGGACCTTTGAAAAAGGAACGCAGACGGCTTCCTTCCGGATCGCGAAAGCCGGCGGCTTCACACTTTCCGTCATCTTTAAAGAAGAGAAATATGACGGCAGCGAATGGCATGCCTCAGGTCTCCAGGATACAAAGCAGGTGAATTTTCACATTAAAAACGCTCCGGACAGCGAGGCTCTCCCGCCTGCCAAAACCAAAGACGCCAGTGTGGCAGGGACACGCATGATAAAACCGGTGATCACAGAGGATGCGTCCGGTTCCGTAAAGTATTATGTGGGTCTGATGCTGCTTGCGGCAACGGCGTTCATGACGATCATGGTATTGAGAAAAACCGACTCTGTCAGCACTCAAAACAAATGAGTGCTAATTTTCCCTTGACAAGAGGCTCTTTTCGCGATACTATAACTTTCGTTGTAATTGTTCAGTCAGCACCTTGCATTTACTGCGACACCGCAGTCGTGCCCTGGCAGGTGCCTGGGAATAATCCAACAGTCGTAACTGTGAAGAAACTTGTGACTGAACAGTTATCATACTACATGCAGCCGCCGGCTGCAGCGAAAGGAGTTGGCAACATATGTCAGAAAAACATGGCAGTCTGTCCATAAACAGTGAAAATATTTTTCCGATCATAAAGAAATGGCTCTATTCTGATCACGATATCTTTGCCAGAGAAATGGTCTCCAATGGATGCGACGCGATCACCAAGCTCAAAAAGCTCGATGTGATGGGCGAATACGCTCTGCCGGATGATTATAAACCGGAGATCCACGTGGAGGTCAATCCTGAGAATAAAACACTCAGGTTTATCGATAACGGCCTTGGCATGACCGCAGATGAGGTTGAGGAGTACATCACCCAGATCGCTTTCTCCGGGGCCACCGAGTTCCTGGAGAAATATAAGGATAAAACCACGGATGATCAGATGATCGGCCATTTCGGCCTTGGTTTTTATTCTGCGTTCATGGTGGCGGATGAGGTGCACATCGATACGCTTTCCTATAAGGATGGCGCGACAGCGGTACACTGGGCCTGTGACGGCGGTACCGAGTATGAGATGAAGGATGGCAGCAAAACCACCGTCGGTACCGAGATCACCCTGTTTCTCAACGATGAGAGCGTGGAGTTTGCCAATGAGTATCGCATGCGGGAGGTTCTGGAGAAATATTGTTCCTTCATGCCTGTGAACATTTACCTCAGCAAAGAAAACGCGGAGCAGGAATATGAGACCATCGACGAAGCGGATCTGCGCGAGGACGATGTGATCGTTGAACGCATTCATGAAGAGGCAAAGACAGAGGAAAGGGAGAATAAAAACGGCGAAAAAGAGACCGTAGAGATCTCCCCTGCCCGGGACCGGGTCAAGATCAATAAAAGACCGGTATCCCTGAGCGATCCGAACCCGCTCTGGACCCGCCATCCCAATGAGTGTACGGATGAGGAATATAAAGAATTCTACCGCAAGGTATTTCTGGATTACAAGGAGCCCCTGTTCTGGATCCATCTGAACATGGACTATCCGTTTAATCTCAAGGGGATCCTGTATTTCCCGAAGATCAATACAGAGTATGACAGCATAGAGGGTACGATCAAGCTCTATAACAACCAGGTCTTTATCGCGGACAACATCAAAGAAGTGATCCCCGAATTCCTGTTGCTTTTAAAGGGTGTGATCGACTGCCCGGATCTGCCGCTGAATGTTTCACGTTCCGCGCTGCAGAATGACGGCTTCGTAAAGAAGATCAGTGAATATATTACCAAAAAGGTGGCCGACAAGCTGACCGGCATGTGCAAGACAGACCGGGAGTCCTATGAGAAATACTGGGACGACATCAGCCCGTTCATCAAATTCGGCTGCATCCGCGACACCAAATTTGCCGACAGGCTCCACGATTATCTGCTGTTCAAAAACATTGACGGCAAATATTTGACACTGAAAGACTGCATCGAAGAAAATAAAAAGAGCAGCGAGGGGGAGGCCGCGCCTGAGACTGAGCAGAAAGCGGAATCTGAGCAGGCCGACGAAAGCGGACAGGACACGGATTCTCAGAAAGAGGCGGAAAATGACGGCGACAAGGAAAAGAAAGAAGAAAAAGTAACGATCTGGTATGTGACCGATGAAGTTCAGCAGAGCCAGTATATCAATCTTTTCCGCGAAGCGGGCAGGGATGCCGTCATCCTCAGACATACGATCGACACACCGTTCATCACACATCTGGAGAGCCGCGATGAGAATATTGCATTCAAGCGGATCGATGCCGATGTGACAGAGGATCTCAAAGAGGACACGGAGGTGGATCAGGCAAAAGCTGATCAGCTGACGGGACTGTTCCGCAAAGCTCTTGGCAAGGATAAGCTCGAGGTCAGGGTCGAAAATCTCAAAAATGAGAAGATCGCCGCGATGGTCACTCTCTCCGAGGAGAGCCGCCGTATGCAGGACATGATGAAGATGTACAATATGTACGGTATGGATCCTGGCATGTTCGGCTCTCAGGAAACTCTGGTTCTCAATGCTCTTCACCCGCTGGTACAGCACCTGTCCGGACGGGGAGAGGAAGATGAACCCGCAAAGCTGATCTGCTGCCAGCTGTATGACCTGGCCATGCTCAGCCATAAGCCTCTCGCGCCGGAAGACATGACCAGATTTGTCCAGAGAAGCAATGAAATCCTGATGAAATTGGCTAAATAATAGACTTTGTAACTGTTCAGTCAGCACTTCGCATTTACTGTGAGGTGCTGACTGTACAGTTTCTAGATTTTTATCTTTTTTTATCGAAAATTCTCTTTTTTTACCGAAAAGCTTCTGTATAACGATAGTATTAGTTATAATGCGTATGAAACAGAAACAGTCAGATTGTTCCCGTGGGGATACAAGAAGGAGGATAACTGTTCGATCAGCGTCTGGCCTCGTAACTGTGAAGGAGGCTGTGATTGAACAGTTACGAAGGAGGAGCTTCGGGAGCTGAGGTATGAAAGGAGTTTTTGTTATGAGTACTGTTGCAAATGTCATCCGTGAACTAGGCATTACCAGTAAGTATAAGGGATATGACCAGATCATTGATGCCCTGGAACAGAAACAGAAATGGGGTTTGGGGTACTGCAAGGTGACCAAGGATGTATATCCCTGGGTCGCACGGATGCATCATACAAAACCATGGAATGTGGAACAGAATATCCGGACAGTGGTCAAGTACTGCTGGGACAACAGCCGACCGCAGCTCAACAGGATGGCGGGCCGCAAGCTGATCGTGATGCCTACCAATTCGGAGTTCCTGGATATTCTCTCCTGGTATACCCGCGAGGAGGATTAAAGATAAATCGTAACTGTGAAGGCGTCTGTGACTGAACAGTTACAGATCGATCATCTTTTCTGAGGATACCGTTTCATGGATATAGAAGCTTTTCATGCGATGATTTTCGATAAAGAAGGATTATCCGTTTTTGAATATCCTGTATGCGCGCGATCAGATAAATGTAGTATAAAATCTCTTTTCAAAAGATGACAACTGTGCTATGATAAGCGGAGCGCATCAGCCTGCAGGCTGAAAAAAGAGAGAAGGAGAAGAAATATGAGCCAGAAAAAAGTGGATCTCTATAAAGAGCAGAAAGCGAACCGCGCGCAGATCATCCGCAGGGAAAAGCGCATCCTGCGTCTCGAAAAAACGATCGCCGCTCTGGTCTGTGTTGTTTTAGTCGGATGGATCGGTTTTTCGATCTATTCCCAGGCCACACGTCCCTCTGACGATGTGACTGTGGTGGATACACAGATCAATGTCACTGCATTGAATGATTATATCAGCGGACTTGACGCCGACGTTGAATAAAAATGAAAGCACAGGGGACAGGCCGGTGGGTCTGTTCCCTGTGCTTTTCTGTATAAAAAATAAAAAAACGTGTCTCTCTATGAGAAACACGTTTTTTTACGTAATGACCATGCATATGTCAGAAAACCGGAAGATGTCGACCGGCCCGGCAGGATCAGAGCTTGGTGACGTTGGATGCCTGCATGCCGCGGGCGCCTTCTGTCAGATCGTATGTGACAGCCTGACCTTCTTCAAGAGACTTGAAGCCTTCGCCGTTGATGGCGGAAAAATGTACGAAAACATCAGCACCGTCCTCGCCTGTGATAAAGCCGTAGCCTTTTTCCGCGTTGAACCATTTTACAGTTCCTTTGTTCATCTTGAACACCTCCGTGTATTGAAAAGATTAGTAGAGCAGATGACGGGAAATAATGAATCCTAGTAGTGCAAAGCACGGCCATTTTTCATACAATCATTGAAAAAAGAATCGTAGAGACGATTTTGAGATTAACACAATACCCCCGCACTATTCGATTATATGCTCTTGTCTATAAAATGTCAAGGTGAACTTGACAGAAACGACCGTAAACTAAAATATGAAAAATATGAAAAGAAAAATCAGAAAACAGGTAAAATGATTTGTCGCTAAAGCTCTTCCTTTCAGTACGGTTTTCGTGTAAAATGTAGCATGAAAATTTATGCATATACTCAGTTAAAGGAGACTATATGGGAATCCTGATCAAAGGTGGAACAGTGACAGACCCGGCAGCGGGGCTTAATGGAAAAACAGATGTCCGCATAAAGGATGGTCTGATCGTGCAGGTCGGTGAGGACCTGAAACCGGAAGGAGACGACGCTGTACTTGATGCGTCAGGTCTTTGCGTGCTTCCCGGACTGGTGGACATGCATGTTCATCTGAGGGATCCGGGTCTGACGGACAAGGAGGATCTCTGCAGCGGAAGCAGGGCGGCGGCCAGGGGCGGCGTGACAACGCTGCTGGCCATGCCGAATACCAGGCCCGTGATCGATACCCCGGACCGTGCGGCTTATGTGCTCAACAAGGCACAGGAGGTCAGTCCGGTTCATATCCTCCAGGCGGGATCATTGACCCGTGGAGAGGAGGGCAGGGAGCTCTCGGATATTGCCGGGATGGCCCGGGCGGGAGTGAAGGCTCTTTCTGAGGACGGCAAATCCGTGATGGATGCCGGTCTGTGCAGACAGGCTTTTGCGCAGGCGGCAGCGTGCGGCCTGCTGGTGTGCGATCATTGTGAGGACCTGTCGATCCGCGGCAACGGCTGCATGAATGAGGATGAAAATGCCAGGCGTCTGGGTCTTGACGGTATCCCGGCCAGTGTGGAGGACACGATCACAGCCCGGGATATGATCCTGGCAGCGGAGACCGGAGCCAGGCTGCATTTATGCCATGTCTCCACCGAGGGGGTAACCAGGCTCCTGCGCTTCGCGCGGGAAAACGGCTGGGAGCAGGTGAGCGCGGAGGTCTGTCCCCATCATCTGCTGCTCTCCTCTGATGATATACCGGGCGATGATCCGGATTACAAGATGAACCCGCCCCTGCGGACTCCGAGGGATGTGCAGGCACTGCGTGAAGCCCTGGCTGCGGGGCTGATCGATGTGATCAGTACGGATCACGCGCCGCACACACAGCGCGACAAGGAGGGCTCCATGCGTACGGCGGCCTTTGGCATTGTCGGACTGGAGACGAGCCTGCCCCTGATCTATACGTATCTGGTGAGAACAGGCATCCTGACCCTGTCCCAGATGGTGGAGAAGATGAGCCTTAACCCGGCCAGACTCCTGGGACTGCCCTGTGGCACACTGCTGCCAGGTCATCCGGCGGATGTGATCCTGGTGGATCTTGAGACGCCATACCGGATCGACCGTTCCTCCTTTGTCTCTAAAGGCAGAAATACGCCTTTTGACGGCTGGGAGGTCAGGGGAAAGGTGATGGTGACGATCGTTGACGGGAAAATAGTATATAAAGACAAGGAGTGAGACCATGATCGACAGACTGACTGAAGCTATCAGAAAAACCGGCGCTCCCGTGGTGGTGGGACTGGATCCGATGCTGGATTATATTCCCGCCCCCATCTGCAGCGATGCCTTTGCACAGGCCGGCCAGACCCTTGAGGGGGCGGCCCTGGCCATCTGGAATTTCAACAAGGGGATCGTGGACGCCATCGCCGGCCTGGTTCCGGCTGTGAAGCCGCAGATCGCCATGTATGAACAGTTCGGTCTGCCCGGGCTGGAAGCGTATAAAAGGACCATTGATTACTGCCATGAGAAAGGACTGCTCGTGATCGGGGATGTCAAGAGGGGCGATATCGGCTCTACTTCCGCGGCTTATGCGGTCGGTCATCTCGGCAGGGTCCGGGTAGGGGACAGCTTCCTGCCTGTTTTTGACGAGGACTTTGCGACAGTCAATCCTTATCTGGGCACAGACGGGATCCGCCCCTTCCTGGATGTCTGCCGGCAGGAGCATAAAGGGATCTTTGTCCTTGTCAAAACGTCCAATCCCTCCAGCGGTGAGTTTCAGGATCGTCTGACAGATGGCCTGCCTTTGTATGAACTGGTGGCAGAGAAGGTCGCCGAGTGGGGAGAGGAAGTGATGGGCAGCGTATACAGCAATGTCGGAGCCGTTGTCGGGGCGACCTACCCGGAAATGGGTGCGGCTGTGCGCCGGCTCATGCCCAAAGCTTTTATCCTGGTCCCGGGTTACGGCGCTCAGGGAGGCAAGGGTTCAGACCTGGCGCCCTTCTTTAATGAAGACGGACTCGGAGCCATCGTAAATTCATCCCGCGGCATCATTGCCGCCTGGCGTCAGGAGAAATACAGCTCCTTTGGAGCTGATGCCTATGCGGATGCGTCCAGGCAGGCGGTCCTGGATATGATCGAAGATATCAGGCAGGCTGTAGGATAATAATGAAGGCGCGTAACTGTGAAGGAGCTTGTGACTGAACAGTTACAAAATACCGCGGAAAGGAATCTAAATCTATGAATCAGATTTTTCAGGAGCACTGCAGGGTACTTTCCCAGGAGGAGCTGGCACCGGGGATCTTCAGTCTGTGGCTGCAGACGGAAGGGATCGCGGCGGCCGCACGTCCGGGGCAGTTTGTCAGCCTGTATTGCCGGGACCGGCAAAAGCTGCTGCCGAGACCGGTGAGCCTTTGTGAGATCGACAGAAAGACAGGTGCCCTGCGGCTGGTATACCGGGTCACGGGACCAGGAACCGGGACGGAGGAGTTTTCACGTCTCGCCACGGGAGAAGAGATCCGGATACTTGGCCCGCTGGGCAACGGCTTCCCGCTTGAAGAGGCGGAAGGCAGGCGGACGATCCTGGTGGGCGGCGGTATAGGGATCCCGCCCATGCTGGGGGCGGCAAAGGCGCTGACCGCGGGAGGATTCCGGCCGCAGGCCGTACTGGGGTATCGGGATAATCTGTTTCTGAAAGAGGACTTTGAAGCCAGGGTCTCAGTCGTAACTGCGACGGAGGACGGGAGCTGTGGCTGGCACGGAACAGTGCTGGATGCCATAAAGGGCGAAGCGATGGATCCTGAGATCATATTTGCCTGTGGCCCCAGACCTATGCTCAAAGCTTTGGCTGCATATGCTGCGGAAAGGAATATCCCGTGCTGGATATCCATGGAGGAGCGGATGGCCTGCGGGGTCGGCGCATGCCTGGGCTGTGTCTGTGAGACAGCTGCCGTGGATGATCATTCACATGTACATAACGCCAGGGTCTGTACCGACGGCCCGGTTTTTCTGAGCAGGGAGGTGGTCCTTTGAGCGCAATGGAAGTCACTCTGGCCGGCGTGACTCTTAAAAATCCCGTTATGACCGCGTCCGGTACCTTCGGATCAGGTATGGAATATGCCGCGTTCGGGGACCTGGGCAGGCTGGGGGCCGTAGTTACCAAGGGTGTGGCAGCGGTTCCGTGGCCGGGCAATCCGGTGCCCCGGGTGGCCGAGACACCGTCCGGCATGCTCAATGCCATCGGACTGCAGAATCCGGGCGTGGAGGTTTTCTGCACCCGTGACCTGCCATTTTTAAAACAGTTTGATACAAAGGTCATCGTCAACGTATGCGGACATTCCGAGGCCGAATACTGTGAGGTGGTGGAGCGGCTTTCTGAGGAGCCGGTCGACCTGCTCGAGATCAATGTCTCCTGTCCGAATGTGAAAGAGGGCGGGATCGCGTTCGGCCAGGATCCGGCGGCTCTTTCCGCCATCACGCGCAGTGTGAAACGCCTGGCCCGCCAGCCGGTGATCATGAAGCTCAGCCCAAATGTCACGGACATTGCCCTGATGGCCAAAACGGCTCAGGATGCCGGTGCCGACGCGATTTCCCTGATCAATACCCTCCTGGGTATGAAGATCGATATCTACCGGCGTCAGTTCGTCCTTGCCAACCGCACCGGAGGCCTGTCCGGGCCGGCGATCCATCCGGTGGCCGTGCGCATGGTATATCAGGCTGCACAGGCTGTACAGATCCCCATTATCGGAATGGGAGGGATCGCATCGGCCGCGGATGCGCTGGAAATGATGATGGCCGGGGCGACAGCAGTCAGCGTAGGAACGGCGACTTTTGCGGATCCGCTTACGGTCTTTAAGATCGCCCGGGATATGGAGGCTTTTGCCGAGACGCAGGGGATCAGGGATATCCGTGAGATCATCGGTATTGTAAAATGAAGAAATATAAGGAGTATGCATATATGGAACAGTACAAGCAGGATTTTATAGAGTTTATGGTTGAGTCGGAGGTCCTCCGTTTCGGGGACTTTATGACTAAATCCGGCAGGAATACTCCCTTTTTTGTCAATACAGGGTTTTATCGTACCGGATCTCAGCTTTCCCGCCTCGGTGAGTATTACGCGCGGGCGATCCACAGCGCCTTTGGGCTGGATTTTGACGTCCTGTTCGGACCGGCGTACAAGGGCATTCCTCTGTCGGTAGCGGCCTCGATCGCGGCCAGTTCCCTGTACGGCGCGGATCTGCGTTACTGCTGCAACCGTAAGGAGATCAAGGATCACGGTGACAAGGGGATCCTGTTGGGGAGTCCTTTAAAGGATGGCGACAGGGTGGTGATCATTGAGGACGTGACAACAGCCGGCACATCTATTCGGGAAACTGTGCCGATCCTGCGTTCGCAGGCAGATGTGGACATCATCGGGCTGGTGGTATCTGTGGACAGGATGGAGAGGGGAACCGGCGACAAGAGCGCGCTGGCAGAGATCTCGGAGGAATTCGGCCTGCAGACCACGGCGATCGTCACCATGAAAGAGGTTGTCGAATACCTTTACAACAGACCACTCAAAGGCCGTGTGCTGATCGACGAAGATATGAAACGCGCCATTGATGCTTATTATCAGAAATACGGCGCGTCAGAGAGGTGAGACAGGATGAATGAGAAGGTTTTCAGAACCATGAATCAGGCGGGAACCGTTTCTTTGGTGCTCGGGATCCTGACTGTGGTCACGGGCGTCGTGACAGGGGTGCTGCTGATCATTCACGGCGCCATGCTCCTTAGGGAGAAGAAAGAGGTACTTTTTTAAATTGTGACTGAGCAGTTACGAACAGAGATACCTGTTATAAACGTGCCGGGAGGTGACAGGCAATGGCAAAACGGTATCGATACGCCTTTACCAGGAAAAAGGAAGCTGCAGGGGGCAAGTGGTCAGTGGCGATGGCCGTGATTTCCGTGCTTCTGCTTCCTGCCTCGGTTTTTTATGCGTTTCTGAATGGTGGAGATAAGCCTTATATCACGGGAGGGCTGTGCCTGCTGGCCGCCCTTTTGTCTGTATATGGCTTTTTTCTCGGACTGGGCAGCTTTAAAGAAAAAAACACAGGTCATCTGGCCAGCATCGTAGGTTCCCTCGCAAACGGGGTCATTTCGATCGTCTGGCTGGGGATCTATCTGTCGGGGGTATAGGATTATGGAGGAATGGATCCGGGAGCGATATGCACTGGCAGCGGGGCGCGTGAAGCAGATCCGCGCAGAGTGCGGTGCGAAGGCGCCGTTTGATGATTTTTTCCGTCGGGAAGCAGCTTTCCTGACGCTGGCCGCAGAGGCTGTGCCGGCGTACAGCGGTGCAGGAGAAATGCCTGCGTTACAGGCCTGTCAGGAAAGAAACCGTATGCTTTATGAGGAACTGCTGCCGGAAAACTATGCCGCTTGTTATGGAAACCCTGCCTTTGCGGTAAGCCGGCTGGGGGAATATGGCCGGCTTTTTTCATTTTTATACAGAGAGCTGAGAGGCATCACAGGCTTTGCGGCGGAGGGACGGCTTCAGGATGTGACCATTCTCCTGGAACTGTTTTCGGAGATCCATGCCTCGTTCTGCCAGGAGGAGATCCCTTCACCGGCACAGATGCAGGATGATCTGCTTTCATACATCATGGATTATTGCCAGGAGATGGTGGAGGCTCATGTGCGGGAGGGGCTTGACCCTGACTGCGATTTTGCCCTGCGGATCGTGCAGGAGGCGGATCTGTCGGATCTGCGCTATCTGTATCGGTACGGAGAGTATGTCTCTGAGGATGAACTGGGTACGGCCGCTTTTCTGAACAGCCTTGGTGAGGACGAGATCCGCGACATGGCCGCTATATTTACCGGAGGCTTTAAACGGGGATTTATCGCCGGCCGCAAGGATCTTGGCAAAAAAAAGACCGTGCAGATCCGGTACCATCTCGGCTTTGAACGGCTGGTACGTGAAGCCGTGAGGCAGTTCGGTGAAATGGGGCTTTCCTGTATTCTGACCCGCCAGCCTCTGCGGGCTGTGTGCCGGTCGTCGAGAGGCGTTGCCGGCTATACCGGCGGGACTGTAAATCCTCAGTTCCAGTATGATCATCTGCAGGATGATGCGCTGTTCCTGAGCGAGGATTTCGTGAGCAGGAAGCTCCGGGCTCTGCAGACCGCATACGAAAAGTATAAAACGGCCGCGTCCGTCTATGCCGGACCTGCCCTCATTGAGACCTTTGGCGAGCCGGTCTTTGACCCGGATCCATGCCCCGATGCGCTCAGCCTGAGTCCACAGCAGCAGAGCCTGCTCTCCCGGCTCAGGGGGGAGGCTGCCCGGATCACGGAAAGGTATATCCGCTCGGAGGAGAGAAGCTTCACTATTATTGCATGGCCGCTGCCATCGATTTCGGAAAAATATCCGGAGATCTTCCGCGAGGTGACCCGGATCAACGCCCTCGATAACGCCAGGTATCAGGAGATCCAGCAGCGCCTTATTGACAGACTGGACAGCTGTGAGTGGGTCCAGGTCCTCGGCAGAGGGAGCAATGAGACGGACCTGATCATTCATCTGCATGAACTGAAGCATCCGGTGCGCCAGACCAATTTCGAAAACTGTACGGCGGATGTGAACATTCCTGCCGGAGAGGTTTTCACTTCTCCGCAGCTGGCCGGCACAGGCGGAACGCTCCATGTATCGGGAGTCTATCTGAATGGCCTGTACTTCAAGGACCTCAGGCTGGTTTTTGACTGCGGGCAGGTGATCGATTACTCCTGCGCCAATTTTGATTCCGAAGAAGAGAATCGGCGCTATATCGAGGATAACATTCTTTTCCATCATCCGCGGATCCCAATGGGAGAATTTGCCATCGGCACCAACACCGCAGCCTATGCGCTCGTGCGCAGGTACGGGATTGAGGACCGGCTGCCCATCCTGATCGCGGAAAAAATGGGCCCCCATTTTGCGGTCGGGGATACCTGCTACAGCAGGGAAGAGGATCACAAGGTCTATAATCCGGACGGGAAAGAGATCATCGCGCGGGACAACGAGATCTCGGCCCTGCGGCAGGAGGATCCTGAGCTGGCTTATTTTGACTGCCATACGGACATTACTCTTCCCTATGCGGAGCTGGGCAGCATCAGTGTCATCGACGACGACGGAGAAAGCCACCCGCTGCTGGAGAACGGGCGCTTTGTCCTGCCGGGGACCGAAGCGCTCAATGAACCGCTGGAAGGACTGGAGTGATGTCTCCTGTGTGCTACTGTGCGATAACAGTTGACACAGAGAAGTGAATTATTTACAATAATGTGATCGTAACTGTTCAGTCACAAGCTCCTTCACAGTTACGAGGCCACACCGAAGGCGTCCCT
>JAFWDX010000306.1 GCA_017515945.1 Blautia sp.
GCCCACGAACCAGAGGTCGTTGTAGTTCTCGGTGGTACCGGTCTTGCCGGCCACCGGCATACGGTCAAGCCTGCAGGCTGTACCTGTACCCTTTGTCACGACGTCCTCCATGGCGCTGGTCAGCAGCCATGCGGTCGCCTCACGGATCACCTGCCGGCCCGCGGAATTGTTCTCGATCAGAACGTTGCCGTTGTGGTCCAGGATCTTGGTGTAATAGATCGGTTTGATATATGTGCCGCCATTGGCGATGGCCGCGTAGGCCGCGCACAGCTCGATATTGGTCACGCCTCGGGTAATGCCACCCAAGGCTGTCGCCAGGGTCGCGTCTGTATAAACGTTGCCGTACATGTCGGTATCTTTCTCAGTCCCGTGCGCCAGTGTGGTGAAGCCGAACTGATCCAGATAATCCAGGCCTAGTTCAGGTGTTACGACCTCCAGACATTTAACCGCAACGACGTTGACGGAGTTCTGGATCGCCTTGCGGATCGTCGTGGTTCCGCTGAATCCCATCCAGGCGTTGTTGACCGGTGCGCCATTCGGATAGAAATAAGGTTCGTCCTCAAAGGTTGTAGCCAGGGTCATGCCCTTTTCATTAAGGGCCGGCGCATAAGTGGAAACAAGCTTGAATGTGGAACCGGGCTGGCGGGTCGTGTCCGTGGCTCGGTTGAGGGTCAGGCTGGCGGTCTTTTCACCGCGGCCGCCGACGATCGCCTTTACATAGCCGGTATGCTGGTCGATGATACTCATGGAGGACTGGGGCTGCGGGGCAAAATTGACCCGCTCCGCGACAACGGAGACATCTCCGCCCGCCAGGATCGCCGCCTTGTACTGGTCCACGGCGGCCTGTCCTTCGGCCTGTGTATCGAACAGCAGATCAAAGGAGGGATCCGTGTTCTGGAAGTACAGCTGGAGCATTTCTTTGCTGTAATTGGTCTGGTTGCCCTCCTTATCCTCCACAGTCAGGGCATAATCCAGATCGTACTGCACAACGGAGGGATAATTCGCCTCATTCGCGTACTCCTCATCGAGGATCGCCTGGATCCCGGGATCCTGGGTGGTCATGATCTTAAGCCCGCCGCTGTAAAGCATGTTCTGGGCCTGGGTGCGGGTGTAGCCCTTGATGCTCATGAGGTCGTTGATGACCTGGTCGGTCAGCTCGTCCTCAAAATAGGAATAAACCTTGCTGGCCGTCGCCGTCGTCACCAGCTGGGCCTCGGCGATCCTGTCATAGACATTATCCGCCAGAGCCTCGTTGTACTCCTTTTTCTTAATATAGCCCTGCTCCAGCATATATTTCAGGACGACCTTGCGCCTGCGGGCGTTGTCCTCCGGATAGATGATGGGATTATACTGGGTAGGGTTCTGGGTAATGCTGGCCAGCACTGCGCATTCGGACAGATTCAGATCCCAGACGTCCTTATTGAAATACTGCCTGGCCGCCGCCTGCACCCCGTACGCGCCGGCACCGAGGTTGATGGTGTTTAGGTAGTTTTCCAGGATCATCGACTTGCTGTGGTTTTTTTCGATCTGCACAGCCAGGAACTGCTCCTGCAGCTTACGGGTCACACGCTCAATGAGGGATGACTCGTTGGTCCAGTCGGTGAAAACGTTATTTTTCAGGAGCTGCTGTGTGATGGTACTGGCGCCCTCGGACAGACTTCGGTTCGTCACTGCACGGACCGCGGCACGGAGAATACCACGCACATCGATCCCGTTGTGCTCGTAAAAACGCTCATCCTCAATGGCCACTACTGCATTCTGCAGGTTCTTTGGAATCTGGTCGAGCGACACAGGCAAACGGTTCGCATCCGGCGCGGCCAGCTTGCGGATCTGATTACCGCTGTCGTCGTAGAGGAAGGTCGCATAGCCCAGAGGCATGATATCCACATCCTCCGGGTTCGGGGCGTTGTCGATCACACCGCGGATCGATCCCACGCCGAGGCAGCCTGTCACCACGATCAGGGTGATCGCGGCCAGGAACATGATTCTTTTGAAAGAGACGGTGGCTCTGTTGCCCAGCATGGAGGTGCGTGAGATCAGGGCATTGCGTCTTTTTGTGATCGCTCTTCTTGTGTAGTTCATAGATTTGCTCCCGCCTTTTATAATCGCGCGATCAAATAAATGGAAATGTACATTGTATTCCGCGCGGTATATGCAGAGGCTCTAAATACGTGGAAGCAAAGCGTTCCACGTATTAAGACCCTCTAGTATACGATAAGTACCGGCCCGTGGAATGCGGGCCAAGTAATTGTACTATTATAGCAGATGCAGGGGGGCGTTGCAATAATCGGGAGTTTCCCGGATAAATATGAAAAACCCGGAGGGGAAAATCCCCTCCGGGTTTTTCATATCACATACTCCGACGAGAGTCAGTTACCTGTCTCAGTCCTCGACGTCTGCGTACATGAAGTACCAGTATCCGTAAGCGGAGTGCCATGCGCCGGTGATCTTCGGGCTCTGGAGCCAGAAGTCGTTGTAGTACGCAACCGGGCAGTTGGCGCTCTCGGCCATCATGATGTCCTCAGCCTGATGCAGGGCAGCGGAACGCTCTGCGGGATCAAGTGTGGATCTGGATGTGTCGATGGCGGCGTCAAAGTCGGCATTGTTGAACTTGCCGTCGTTGTTGCCGTTGGTGGAGTAGAACAGCTCGATCATGTTGGAAGGATCAGAATAGTCGCCGACCCAGCCGTTACGGGCGATCTCATATTCGCCGTTCCGACGCATCGGAGTGAAGCTGGCCCATTCCACGATCTCGACCTCGAGGGTCACACCGATCTCACTCCAGGCACTCTGCAGATATTCTGCGACAGCCCTGTGATAGCCGGCATCGTTGGTGGTGTAATGAAGCACGGGCAGGCCTTCGCCGTCCGGATATCCGGCTTCCGCCAGAGCAGCCTTAGCCGCTTCGATATCCGCATTCAGAGGCAGATAAGCCTCTCCGCCGTTGGCATTTTCCATGAAATCGCTGCCGTCGGTATCTTTCCAGCCCGGTCCCATGAAGTTCACAGCCGGTGAATAGGTACCCTGCATGATGGTGTTGGCGACATATTCTCTGTCGATGGCCAGATTCAGAGCCTCACGAACCTTTACGTTGTCAAGGGGCTCAACCTGTGTGTTGTAGGACAGATAATAGGTGCCGATGATCGGATCCACGTGGAACTCCTCATTGCCCTCAAGGCTCGGGATCTCCTCAGTGGGAACGTCTTTGATAAAGAGAACGTCGCCGCCCTGATATGCACTGTAAGCAGCGTTGGCATCCTCGATCAGATTCCAGTGGATGCTGCCGAGCTTGATCGCGTCAGCGTTCCAGTAGTTCGGGTTCTTTTCAGTGATGATGTAGGAGCCCGGTACCCATTCAGTGATCATGAACGGTCCGTTGGAGATAAAGGTGGAAGGATCCACGGCCCATGCATCGCCATTGGCCTCAACAGTAGCCTGCTGTACGGGGCTCAGGGTGGCGAAAGCGGCCAGGGAATCGAAATAGCTGCAGGCATTGTTCAGCTCAACGACCAGTGTCTTGTCATCCTCGGCTGTGACAGCCAGAGCATCCAGATCACCCTCGACAGCCTGATCAAAGCCCTTGACCATGCTCAGAACGGTGTCCGCATAGGGAGCGGCGACCATCGGATCGCAGACGCGCTTCCAGCTGTAGACAAAGTCATTGGCGGTCAGGTCGCTGCCGTCGGACCATTTCAGTCCGTCACGCAGATGGAAGGTCCAGGTAAGGCCGTCCTCGGAAGTTTCCCAGGTCTCAGCCTGTCCGGGAGCGATCTTGCCTTCCTGATCTACGGTCAGCAGGCACTCGAAGATGTGCAGGATCATGTTGCCGCCGTCAACGGCACTGTTCAGTGCCGGATCGAGGGTCTCCGGATTCGGGCCGACCTGTACGGACAGCTCTTTGCCGGTCTCCTCGGCCGCAGCCGTTACGGCCAGGCCTGCACACGCTGTGACAGCCATGGCTGCCGCCAGCAATGTCGCGATTACTCGTCTTTTCATAGCAACCTCCTCTTTTAATGAGATACTTTTATTTGTGGCAGCAATGCTTTACATTGCTGATACACGATTATCATATTACCACGCTCTTTCAGCCGTGTCAAACAGAGGGACGGTCCTTTTGTGTTTAAACCTCAACATGAGTCACGGGGACAGGTTCCTTGACTCGCACATGCGAGTGAGTCAAGGAACCTGTCCCCGTAACTCATGCTCCTGGAAGGCAAATGTGGTCTGCCCTCATGAGTCAAAGACCCTGTCGCCTTGACTCTCACCTTGACTCATTTTATGAGTCAAGGAACCTGTCCCCGTGACTCACCGGAAGGCAAATGTGGTCTGCCCTCATGGGTCAAAGACTCTGTCGCCTTGACTCTCACCTTGACTCATTTTATGAGTCAAGGAACCTGTCCCCGTGACTCACGAGTCA
>JAFWDX010000307.1 GCA_017515945.1 Blautia sp.
CTTTATTTATGTCTAACGTAATGAGAATCACATTGAAAGCGTACGATCACGAGCTTATTGATCAGTCGGCGAAGAAGATCATCGACACCGTCAGAAAGAGCGGTGCTGAGGTCAGCGGTCCTGTGCCGCTTCCGACTAAGAAAGAGGTCGTGACGATCCTTCGTGCGGTTCATAAGTATAAAGATTCCAGAGAACAGTTTGAGCAGAGAACACACAAGAGACTGATCGATATCATCGCTCCGACCCAGAAGACGGTCGACGCTCTCTCCAGACTGGAAATGCCTGCCGGTGTTCACATCGATATCAAGATGAAGACAAAATAATCCGGATGGATCCAGATCGCATATAAGCGTGCCTGTAAGAGATTATTTCCGCCCATGCGGCTGCACGGAGCATATGCTGAGCCCGTCACTGATCTCAAAATTGGCATGTTTATACATATATTATATGATTGCTGCTCACGGCAATCCGCTATAGGAGGTAAAGAAATGAAAAAAGGCATCTTAGCTACCAAGGTCGGCATGACCCAGATCTTTAACGAAGATGGACTGCTGATTCCTGTCACAGTCCTTCAGGCAGGCCCCTGCACCGTGACACAGGTCAAAACTGTTGAAAACGACGGCTACGCAGCAGTTCAGGTCGGCTTCGGTGAGATCCGCGAAAAACTGGTCAACAAGCCTGAAAAAGGCCATTTCGCAAAGGCCGGCGTTGAAGTAAAAAGATTCGTGAAAGAATTCCGCTTTGAGGACGCTGCCAGCTACACTGTAGGTCAGGAAATCAAGGCTGATGTGTTTGCTGTCGGTGATCATATCGACGCGACTGCTGTTTCCAAAGGTAAAGGTTATCAGGGCGCCATCAAGCGTCACAATCAGTCCAGAGGACCGATGGCTCATGGTTCCAAATATCATCGTCATGCCGGTTCAAACGGAGCTGCTTCCGATCCCAGCCGCGTATTCCCTGGCAAAAAGATGCCCGGCCAGATGGGTCATGTACAGGTAACCGTGCAGAATCTCGAGATCGTCCGCGTTGATGTGGAGAACAACTTACTGTTGGTCAAAGGTGCTGTTCCCGGACCCAAAAAGTCTCTGGTTACCATCAGAGAGACAGTTAAGTCCTTATAATAGAAAGGAGGAGCACACAGATGGCAAACGTTAAAGTTTACAATATGGAAGGCAACGAAGTCGGCAGCATGGAGCTGAATGACGCCGTCTTTGGTGTTGAGATCAATGAAAACCTCGTGCATCTTGCAGTGGTTCGTCAGCTCGCAAACAAACGCCAGGGTACACAGAAGGCCAAAGGTCGTTCAGAGGTTTCCGGGGGCGGCAGAAAGCCCTGGAGACAGAAGGGCACCGGCCATGCCAGACAGGGCTCCATCCGCGCTGCACAGTGGACAGGCGGCGGCGTGATCTTCCCGCCCACCCCCAGGGACTACGGCGGCAAGATCAACAAAAAGGAAAGAAGAGCAGCGATCCGCAGCGCTCTGACAGGCAAGGTCCAGGATGAGAAGTTCATCGTACTTGACAGCCTGACCCTTGATGAGATCAAGACCAGCCGTATGTGCAAGGTTCTTGAAAACCTGCATGTGGACAATGCGCTCGTGATTACTGCGGCAGATGACAAAAACGTCATCCTTTCTTCCAGGAACATTCCGAACGTACAGACAACAGCGGCCGGCAACATCAATGTCTACGACGTGATGAAGCATCATGCCGTTGTCGCCACCAAAGACGCTGTGGCATCGATCGAGGAGGTATTCGCATAATGGCTGATATCAAATATTACGACGTGATCCTCAGACCCGTCATCACTGAGAAATCCATGGCGCTCATGGGCGAAAAGAAATATACATTCTTTGTTCATCCGGATGCCAACAAGACCATGATCAAAGAAGCAGTGGAAAAGATGTTCGAAGGAACGAAAGTCAAGAACGTCAATACACTGAACATAGACGGCAAGAAGAGACGCCGCGGCATGATCGTCGGACGTACTGCCAAGAGTAAAAAGGCTATCGTTACCCTTACTGAGGACAGCAAGGATATCGAGATCTTCGAAGGCCTGTAAGCCGTCAGTAGAGGCTCCGGATCTGCAGGCTGCGCAGTTGACCTGCGCATAGCAGGATACACCCGGCACCGTAGTAAACAGACAGTGTTTACCGGTGAGCCTCTGTCTACGCATGTTTCGAATATGCGATAAGAATTCGAGAGGAGAATTTTAACAATGGGAATCAAAACCTATAAGCCATATACACCGTCCAGAAGACATATGACCGGTTCTGATTTCTCCGAGATCACAGCAACAAAACCGGAGAAATCCCTCATCGTATCACTTAAGAAAAACGCCGGCAGAAACAATCAGGGCAAGATTACTGTCCGTCATCGTGGCGGCGGCAACCGCAGGAAATACAGGATCGTCGACTTCAGAAGACTGAAAGACGGTATCCCCGCTACAGTCAAGACGATCGAATACGATCCCAACCGTACAGCCAATATCGCTCTGATCTGCTACGCAGATGGCGAAAAGTCTTATATCCTTGCTCCTGAAGGCCTTAAAGTAGGCCAGACCATCATGAACGGCCGCGAGGCTGAGGTTCGTACAGGCAACTGCCTGCCCCTTGAACTCATTCCCGTCGGTACTATGATCCACAACATCGAGCTCCATCCCGGAAAAGGCGGCCAGATGGTTCGCGCAGCCGGCAACGGCGCTCAGCTGATGGCCAAAGAAGGCAAGTATGCGACCCTGCGTCTCCCGTCCGGCGAGATGCGTATGGTTCCGATCGTCTGCCGTGCCTCCATCGGCATCATCGGCAACGGTGACCACAACCTGATCAACATCGGTAAAGCCGGCCGCAAGCGCCACATGGGAATCCGTCCTACCGTACGCGGTTCTGTCATGAACCCGAACGACCATCCGCACGGCGGCGGCGAGGGCAGAGCACCGATCGGACGTCCCGGCCCTTCCACTCCTTGGGGCAAGCCTGCCCTTGGTCTCAAGACCAGAAAGAAGAAAAAGCAGTCCAACAAGCTTATCGTCAGAAGACGCGACGGCAGAGCTTTGTCGAAATAATAAGGAGGAGGATCAAGAATGTCTCGTTCACTGAAAAAAGGACCTTTTGCGGATGCAAGCCTGCTTAAGAAGATTGACGCGCTCAACGCGGCCAACGATAAAAGTGTGATCAGAACCTGGTCACGCCGTTCCACCATCTTTCCGTCCTTCGTAGGCCATACCATCGCCGTACATGACGGACGTAAGCATGTCCCGGTATATGTCACAGAGGACATGGTCGGCCACAAGCTCGGTGAGTTTGTCGCCACCCGTACCTACAGAGGTCACGGCAAGGACGAAAAGAAGTCCCGTTGACAGCCAAGAAAAGCAATGGAGCGTTTGACCGGCGGACCGGTGTGGCCGCCGGGCAGCTCCTTATCCCGATCTAAGATGAAAGGAGGCACTTTAAAATGGCAAAAGGTCATAGAAGCCAGATTAAGAGAGCCAGAAACGAAAATAACAAAGAGACCAGACCTTCCGCAAAGCTGTCCTATGCCAGGGTTTCCGTCACGAAAGCTGCTTCGTTCTCGATGCCATCCGCGGAAAGGACGTTGAGACAGCACTCGGTATTCTTACATATAATCCCCGTTATGCTTCCAGCCTGCTGAAAAAGCTCCTGGAGTCCGCCATTGCCAATGCAGAGAACAACAACGGCATGAACCGCGCGAACCTGTATGTGGCGGAATGCTATGCCAACAAGGGACCGACGATGAAGAGGATCCAGCCCAGAGCTCAGGGCAGAGCCTACAGGATTGAAAAGAGAACAAGCCATATCACCGTCGTGCTTGATGAAAGGTAAGGAGGAAGAGCATGGGACAGAAAGTTAACCCGCATGGCCTGAGAGTCGGCATTATCAAAGAGTGGGATTCCAGATGGTACGCAGATGCGGATTTTGCAGATTATCTGGTTGAAGACTATAATATCAGAAAGTTCCTTAAGAAAAAACTCTACAGCTCCGGTATCTCCAAGATCGAGATCGAAAGAGCCTCTGACAGGGTCAAGGTCGTGATCTATACCGCCAAACCCGGTATCGTCATCGGCAAAGGCGGCGCTGAGATCGAAAAGGTCAAAGCTGAGCTTGCACAGTTTACTGACAAGAAGCTGATCGTAGATATCAAAGAAGTAAAGCGTCCGGATCGTGATGCTCAGCTGGTTGCCGAGAATATCGCACAGCAGCTCGAAAACCGTATCTCCTTCCGCCGCGCCATGAAGTCCACGATGCAGAGAACCATGAAAGCCGGTGCTCTGGGCATCAAGACAGCTGTTGCAGGACGTCTTGGCGGTGCTGATATCGCCCGTACAGAGTTCTACAGCGAAGGTACGATCCCGCTGCAGACACTGCGTGCCGATATCGACTATGGTTTTGCCGAAGCCGATACCACTTATGGTAAGGTTGGCGTAAAAGCCTGGGTCTACAATGGAGAAGTTCTTCCTGGAAAAGGAACAAAGGAAGGGAGCGATAGATAATCATGTTAATGCCGAAGAGAGTGAAACGTCGTAAACAGTTCCGTGGCTCCATGAAGGGCAAAGCCCTCAGAGGTAATGTGATCAACTATGGTGATTATGGCCTGGTCGCTACCGAGCCCTGCTGGATCAAATCCAATCAGATCGAGGCTGCCCGTGTAGCCATGACCCGTTATATCAAGCGTGGCGGTAAAGTCTGGATCAAGATCTTTCCCGATAAGCCTGTTACGGCCAAGCCGGCTGAGACCCGTATGGGTTCCGGTAAAGGAACACTGGAGTACTGGGTCGCGGTTGTTAAGCCCGGCAGAGTGATGTTTGAAATCGCCGGTGTTTCCGAAGATGTCGCCCGCGAAGCATTGCGCCTCGCATCGCACAAGTTACCAGTCAAATGCAAAGTAGTTTCTCGTGCAGACCTGGAAGGCGGTGAAAACAGTGAAGATTGATAAATTCGTAGAAGATTTAAGAGCAAAATCGGCGGCAGAGCTGAATGACGACCTTGTAGCTGCCAAGAAGGAACTTTTCAATCTGAGATTCCAGAATGCTACAAACCAGCTGGACAACACCAGCCGGATCAAAGAGGTTCGCAGGAACATCGCCAGGATCCAGACAGTTCTCACGGAGCAGGCGAAGGCTGCCAGATAATGAACATTTGAGGCTCCTGCCCTGAGGCAGCACAGTCCTTGCAGACTTTCAGGAGATGCCGGGCAGGATTAGCGAATTGGAGGAACATACCGTGGAAAGAAACTTAAGAAAAACACGTGTGGGCAAGGTTGTCAGCAATAAAATGGACAAGACCATCGTTGTTGCGATCGAGGACCACATTAAGCATCCTCTTTATAAAAAGATCGTAAAGAGAACCTATAAGCTTAAAGCTCATGACGAAAACAACGAGTGCAGCATCGGCGATACCGTTCGCGTCATGGAGACCAGACCGCTGTCCAAGGATAAGAGATGGAGACTGGTCGAAGTAGTAGAGAAAGTCAAATAAGGAGGATACCAGTATGATTCAGCAGGAAACACGACTGAAAGTTGCGGATAACACTGGTGTGAAAGAAATCCTTTGTATCCGTGTTATGGGCGACTCTACGAGAAGATATGCCAACATCGGTGACACCATCATTGCTACGGTCAAAGATGCAACACCAGGCGGCGTTGTCAAAAAGGGCGATGTTGTCAAGGCTGTCGTTGTCCGTACTGTTAAGGGCGCTCGCCGTAAAGACGGATCCTATATCCGTTTCGACGAAAATGCTGCTGTGATTATCAAAGACGACTTAACTCCGAGAGGGACCCGTATCTTTGGACCGGTTGCCCGTGAGCTTCGTGAAAAGAAGTTCATGAAGATCGTTTCCCTTGCTCCGGAAGTACTGTAATGGAGGGTGCCTGATGTCAGCAATGAAGATAAAAAAAGGCGACACCGTACAGGTGATCAGCGGTAAAGAGAAAGGCAAAGACGGCAAAGTCCTTGCCGTGAATACAAAGGACAATACAGTCCTGGTAGAAAATGTAAATATGGTCAGCAAACATGCAAAACCGTCTGCGGCCAACCAGAACGGCGGGATCCTTCAGAAAGAAGCTCCGCTTCATATCTCCAAAGTCATGCTGCTTGTTGACGGCCAGACCACCAGAGTAGGCTTCAGGATGGATGGCGACAAGAAGGTCCGTTACGCAAAGAAAACGGGCAAGAACATCGATTGACCGGAGAGGAGGCATTCATAAGTGAGCAGATTAAAAGAACAGTACAAGAATGAGATCGTGGACGCCATGATCAAAAAGTTCGGTTACAAAAACGTTATGGAAGTGCCGAAGCTCGAGAAGATCGTTGTCAATATGGGTGTGGGTGAAGCGAGAGAAAACGCGAAACTCCTTGACTCAGCTATTGCCGATATGGAGCTGATCACAGGTCAGAAGGCCGTGGCTACAAAGGCTAAAAAGTCAGTCGCCAATTTCAAGATTCGTGAAGGTATGGCCATCGGCTGCAAAACCACTCTTCGCGGCGAAAAGATGTATGAGTTCGCAGATCGTCTGATCAACCTGGCCC
>JAFWDX010000308.1 GCA_017515945.1 Blautia sp.
GGAACAGATCCTGGATCACCATCCATATATATTTAAGCAAGAGCAAATCCTCCATAAAACGCAGGAAAAGCTGACGCATGATACCCCGCGTATCCTGCGTCAGCGGTTACTTTCTGCTAAAGCATTTTTTGATGACTGTTATCCCAGAGTATGATTACCACTCTTTTACAAAGTTCCAGCCTGTCCAGGTAGCGGTCAGGGGCTCATCCCAAAAGCTGTCTGCCTCAACGCCGGTCTCAGAATCCACATGGAGCAGATAACCGTTCTCAGCCGGGCTCTTGATGCTCAGAGTGACAGTGTATTCGCCTTCCGGAAGCGCAATGTTATTGCCATAGTGCGGGCCATCGGAAGCAGCCATGGGCATCATGGAACCGGCTGTAACCTCTTCACCGGTCTCGGCATCATTGATGACATAGTCAATGCTCAGATAAGGTACCCATCCGTCTACCGGGAAGCCATAAGGATTCTCATTTGCAGTCAGGTCGACCTCAATGTGAAGATCTGAGCCTTCCTTAGGAGTAGCGCTCTCAGCCGGAGCCATGTCAACAGGCTGAAAATATACCATGCTCATGGTCATGAAATCGATTTCCTGTTCGCCTTCCACGCCCAGCTCATACTCATCAAAACCAGCCTCCTCATCCGCGAACACGACTGCGGACGTGCTCAGCACCATTGCGCCTGCAAGAAGCATTGCAAGAAATTTCTTCATTTTCCTGTCCTCCATTTTTATAATTAATTAACTTTTATATAGCCAAGGAGGCTTCGCGGGGAAGTCCCCAGGGTTATCACTATATAATCAACACTGCGTCATGCCTGAGCCGGAGTGGTCGGATTCCCGGACAATTCCCTTCGGAGGGCATCCATTTTCCCGCGATAATGCGCGATCATAAAGGTCACGAGCAGGATCACTGCGAGGATCAGCTGCGGCACCAGCGTTTCAAGATAAGGATAGATCCCGAAGATCTGGATTATGTCATTTTCAGGAATACCGGGTACTTTCAGTACCAGATCAAACACATTGCCTTCCGCCAGTTCCTTGATCCCGCTGCCCAGGAAGCTGACGCACATGACAGCCATCAGGATACTGGTTGCGGTAAAGAAGACTTTAATAGGAAGGCGGATGGAAAGCTTTGTAATGGCCAGATAAATAAACACCAACAGTACACAGCCAGCCCCGAATCCGGCCCAGACCATTCCGGCATTTTCTTCACTAAGCATGGGCTGGTAAAACAGCACCACCTCCGCGCCTTCACGGAAAACGCTCAGGAACGCAGTAAACGCCAGGGCAATTCCACTGCCAAGAGCCACAGAGGACTGAACCTTACCGTCGATATAGCGGCTCCAGGATGCAGCCTCCGCTTTTGAGATCATCCAGTTGCTCACATAAAACAGGACGCACACGGCAATCAAAGCGGTAACGCCTTCGATCACCTCCTGGCTCTGGCCCGCGCCGACCCAGACTTTCTTAAGATAATAGAGAAAACCTGCAGCCGCAAAACTGGCGGCAATCCCCAGCACGGCCCCGATATACACATTTTTCAGGGTTTTTGCGTTTCCGATCTTTGTCAGATACGCGATGATGGCGGCGATCACGAGGATGGCCTCAAGGCCCTCACGGACAATGATTCCAAAGGCTGCCAGGAAAGTAAGCCAGCGAGGATCGGCCGGCTTTGTGCTTTGTGTGGATTCCTCCTGCGTTTCATCTGCCTGTGCCTCCTGCGCAGCCGCCTTCTCGGCTTCCTCCTGCTCGTCGATCCGCTTTGCCAGCTTCAGGACATCATTCTTTGCCTTATCTGTCGTCGTGCGGTATTTGTTTTTCTGATATTTTTCCTCCCCTGTCCGGATCAAAGACCGCAGGTCGGTAAAATGAGCGTCCATCTTCTGTCTGTCCGACAGAGAAAGATCTGTATAGATCTTATGACTGAGCCCTGATTCCTCATATATGGTATAAAACGCTGTATTGAGATTATCCAGAGCCGCTTCAAAGTCCTTATCCAGATATCCCATATAAGCCGTATCTAACGATTCCTTTACAAGGGTGGCCGGCTCATACCAGTTTTCATATCTGACTGCCGCATCAGGATCCGCGGCCAGGTCCGCATATGGGTCTTCCGTTACGAGTTCTCCGTGCAGATAGTATTTCATCTGTGTTTCCGGTTCACCCGCCATGGCTGCCAGTTTGTTTCCGTCCTCACGGATCATGCTTTTGAGTTTGGTAAGGGAGGAACGCACCTTTATCTTGGTATCCAAATCCAGTTCTTCCCTTTTTACATTCGCCTTACAGGTGGAAAACTGCATCTCAACGGCGTTTTTCCTGTTTCCCGAAATATAACTCATCGTCTGCCGTTCAAACCCTGTCACCTCATAGACACGGAAATAGGCATCGCTGACTGAGCTGTACGCATTCTGCGTATCTCCTTCAAGATAGTATTCAAAACCCGCGTCAAGATACCGGTCGATTTCGTCTGCA
>JAFWDX010000309.1 GCA_017515945.1 Blautia sp.
GACTGTTTTCCAAATATTGCCGTTATGGTAGCATCACCAAAACTTCTTGCTGTAACCACGCCACTTTGGTTAACTGTTGCGACTTTTTTATTATTTGTCTTCCATTTCACTGTTCCGGAAAAATTCTTAGCTTTCAGTGTATATTTCTGTCCTACATACAGACCAATGAACTCTTTTGAAAGCCTCGGTGTCGCTGCCGATACAAATGACGGGAATGACAAACCCAGAATCATCGCAGCAGCCAGCAAAAGGACCAGGATTTTTTTACTGAATCTTTTCATGACGCGCCTTCCTTTAAAATTAGATTGATATGATTATTGTATCTTATTTCAGAAAATAATTCAACTGTATGATTTTTTACATGATTGTCATATTTTATACACAGAGATACTTTATTGTCCATACATCAAACAAAAAAAGAAGCCACCACCTAAAAGGTAATGACTTCTTCATCAGCTCAATATATAACTGAGTTGGTAAACCTTTAAGTCCATGAACATGTCAATAATAATGACTCAATTTGACTCAACCAAACTTATCCGAGGAATTATCCGAGGAAAAATCACTTGAGTCACGACTCAACTTTGACTCAAAAAAATACGATAATCCGTGATAAGTTATGATAAGTTTTGATGGCAAAGATATAAGGTTCTGAGTCAGTTATAAAGGCTACGACACCTTATTTCCAGTACTTTCAAGACATACCAGAGAAGAACTTATCCGAAATTACATGCCACCCATCTGCTTGGCAACTTCTTCTGCGAAATTCTCCTGCTTCTTCTCAATACCCTCACCGGTCTCGTAACGAACGAATCCTTTGACGGTGATCTTGGCGCCGTTGGCTTTGGCAACCTGAGCGACATAATCGGAAACCGGCTGTTTGCCGTCCTCTGCCTTGACATAGATCTGGTCGAGCAGGCAGATTTCTTTCAGCTCTTTGTTGATACGGCCGTTGATCATGCCAAGGATGACCTTCTCGGGCTTCTGAGATTCCTTCGGATCGTTCTTGATCTGAGCAAGGAGGATCTCTTTCTCATGATCGATGTAGTCCTGGCTGATCTCGTTGCGGCTGGTGTAGAGGGGCTTAAGAGCGGCAACCTGCATGGCTACGTTCTTGGCCATCTCTTTGATCTCATCGTTGATCACGTCTGTCTCAACATCGACAAGGACGCCGATCTTGCCGCCCATATGGATATAGGAAGCGATGAAACCGTTCTCTTCGCAGACCTGCTGGAATCTGCGGATGTTCATGTTCTCGCCGATGACAGCGATCTGGCCGGCCAGGGCTTCCTGAACGGTCTTGGAGGTGTCGAGAGCCCAGGGCTCTGCAAGGAAAGCCTCGATGTCGGCTGCGCCTGTGGTAAGAGCCTGAGCGGCAACTTCACCGACATAGGTCTGGAATTTTTCGTTCTTGGCGACGAAGTCGGTCTCTGCGTTGACTTCGACAACAACAGCCTTTTTGCCGTCATCGGAAACAAGAGTCCTGCAAAGACCCTCGGCAGCGATACGGCCGGCTTTTTTCTGTGCGGTGGCAAGGCCTTTTTCACGAAGGAACTCGATCGCCTTGTCCATATCTCCCTCGGTGGCGGTAAGGGCCTTTTTGCAGTCCATCATACCGGCGCCGGTCATTTCTCTGAGCTCTTTTACCTGAGCGGCTGTGATTGCCATTGGTTTGTCCTCCCAAATATATGAATGAGTCTGTGAAGAGCAGCCTGTCTGCAGTTATGCAGCTGCAGGCTGCTTCACAATACGTTTATTCCGTTTTTAACCAGAGTATCTTAATGCGTGGTATTTCACTTATCGTTTAAGAAGCCTGGCATAAACCGCGGCGACAAATTTCATTTTACTTTGATTTGTTCCCGCGTATGATTGTTTCAATATGTATATTACTCAGCGTCAGCAGCCTGCTCGAACTCCTCGGAAACAGCCTCGATCTCGCCATCGGCAACAGCTGTGCCCTGGTTTGCTTCGATAACGGCGTCGGCCATCTTGGAAACGATCAGCTTGACGGCGCGGATGGCATCGTCATTGCCCGGGATCACATAGTCGAGCTCTTCCGGATCGCAGTTGGTATCGCAGATACCGATCAGCGGGATGCCGAGGGTATGAGCTTCCTGTACGCAGATGTGCTCTTTCTTGGGGTCAACAATGAAGATCGCATCGGGGAGACGCTTCATCTCTTTGATACCGCCGAGGTTCTTCTGAAGCTTTTCCTGCTCCTTGCGAAGAGCGATGACTTCTTTCTTGGGCAGTACGTCGAATGTGCCGTCTGTCTCCATGGTCTCGATCTGTTTCAGTCTGCCGATACGGGCCTGGATGGTCTTGAAGTTGGTCAGCATGCCGCCGAGCCATCTTTCATTGACATAGAACTGGCCGCAGCGCTCAGCCTCTGTGCGGATGGCGTCCTGGGCCTGCTTCTTGGTGCCTACGAAAAGGATGTGGCCGCCGTTGGCAACGATGTCCGCTACTGCATTGTAGGCATCGTCAACCATGCCGACTGACTGCTGCAGGTCGATGATGTAGATCCCGTTTCTCTCGGTGTAGATGTAGGGAGCCATCTTGGGGTTCCATCTGCGGGTCTGATGTCCGAAGTGTACGCCTGCTTCAAGCAGCTGTTTCATGGAAATAACGCTCATTTTTTTCTCTCCTTTTTTGGTTTTTCTTCCGCTCAGGTCGCTTTCTGAGGGGACCCATGTGTGGGCACCTCCCTGAGAATCGCCGGGCGTGTATTTTGAGCAAATTGCAGTGGCTGTACACTGCAACCATCGGATTATAACACAGATGTTCCTGAAGAGCAAATATTTTTTTCAAATTCAGGTGCAGGTTCCATGAGTCAAGGAACCTGTCCCCCTGACTCATTCTCACGGCTTGGCTAAAAATGAGTCAAGGAACCTGTCCCTCTGACTCCCTCTGACTCATCCATCCGGCGCTGCCTGCCTCAGGACATTACCAAGCCCGGCGTCCGGTTGTTAGAAGGCACTTCCGGTTATACCGTGCCATAAGACAGGGGGAGTGAGTCAAGGAACCTGTCCCCCTGACTCATTTTATCGCAAAAAACACAAAGAGTATGGACATTTTCACTTATATATTATATAATTTAAACGATTCATAGTGAGTCAAGGCAACTGTTCAATGGGAAAACCGCCAAATACCGCAAATCCCTGAGAACCAACAACAGAAAGGAGTATTTTATGAAAAAGACATTGCTTGCTTTGAGCACCCTGGCTCTCGCACTGGTCCCGCTTGCTGTTCCGCAGCAGGCTCTCGCTGCAGAGCCCCGCAACGTTGTCTACCTGGTAAACGGTAACCTGGGTGACAAATCCTTCTTTGATTCCGCAAAGGCCGGACTGGATCAGCTCGAGGCCGACGGACGCATCACCCTCAACACCGTTGAGATGGGCGGCACGGATGCAGACCAGCCGAAATGGCTCTCCACCCTTTACGAAGTAGCTGATTCCGGTGAGTACGATCTGATCGTCTGCGGTACTTTCCAGATGCCCGACTACCTTAAAGAGGTCGCCGAGGCTTATCCGGATCAGAAATTCCTGATCTTTGATGACGACACCTATGCAGGCGAGGATGCCAACGTCGCCAACATCGTCTTCCGTCAGAATGACCTGGGTTACATCATCGGCACACTGGCCGGCTGCATGACCCTCGACACCAATGTTGAGCGGATCAACGAGGACAAGGTCATCGGCTTCGTCGGCGGATATGACAGCCCGGTTATCAATGACTTCATGACCGGATATATCACCGGCGCACAGGCTGTTGATCCCGATATCAAGGTCGACGTCCGTTATACCTCCGACTATGTCGATACCGCCAAGGCCAAAGAGTATGGCAACTCCATGATCAACGACTCCAAGTGCGACATCATCTGGGGCGTGGCCGGCAATGCAGGCAACGGCGCGGCAGAGGCTGTCCTTGAGACCGGCGGCGGCTGGTTCATCGGCGTTGACTCCGACCAGGAGCTTACCTTCTCTGATGACCTTGCAGCCATCACCCTTACCAGCGGACTTAAGAACGTAGGCAACTCCCTGATCTGGTTCATGGATCAGTGGGATGCAGGCGAGGAGCTCTTTGGCAAGAGGACTTCCCTCGGTATCGTGGAAGGCGGCGTAGGCATCGTCACAGACAAGAACTATGACACCATCACCAGCGATGAGACCAAAGCTGCCGTAGATGCTGCCATCGAGGCCGTTTCCAGTGGAGAGATCGTTGTTCCGTCCGCATTTGACGAGGGCGGCAACGAAGCTGCTCAGAAACTCCGTGACAGCGTGCGTCCGTAATATCATTTCAGGAGTCAGTCGTAAAATAATATTTAAATGATACATTTTTACGGATGACTCCTTAGTTTCTGTCGATAGCTGAGGGGGCTGGTTCAGCCCCCTTTTTATTCAAAATGGAGTGGTAAGCGATATGAGCGAAGAATATGCCATTCAGATGAAAGGGATCACCAAGGTTTACCCCAACGGTACCATGGCCAATCAGGACGTTGACTTTGAGGTAAAAAAAGGTGAGATCCACGCACTGATGGGTGAAAACGGTGCAGGAAAATCCACCCTGATGAAAATGCTCTTTGGCATGGAACAGCCCACTTCCGGGGAAATCCTGGTCAACGGGGAAAAGGTGAACCTCACTTCCCCGACTGTAGCCATATCCAAAGGGATCGGCATGGTTCACCAGCATTTCATGCTGGTGCCGAGTCTTACCGTTGCCGAGAACATGGTCCTGGGCATGGTGCCCACAAAGGGCGGTTTTGTGAGCGATTACAAAAAAGCGGTTCAGCTCACCCGGGAATATTCCGAGAAATTCAATCTCTATGTGGAAGCGGATGCCCGCGTGGCCGATATTCCCGTCGGCATGAAACAGAAGGTCGAGATCCTCAAAGCCCTTGTGCGAGGTGCCAGGATCCTGATCCTGGACGAGCCCACCGCCGTGCTGACCAGTCAGGAAACAGCCGAGCTCTTTACCCAGCTCGTAAATCTGAAAAATCAGGGATACACCATCATCTTTATTTCGCACAAACTGAATGAGATCATGGAGATCACCGACAGGATGACGATCCTGAGGGGCGGCAGGTCCATGGGTATTCATGAGACCAGTTCCGTCACTCCGCAGGAGATCTCCCGCCTGATGGTCGGCCGTGACGTCGTGCTGAAGGTCGAAAAAGAAGAAGCGCAGCCCACCGACGAGGTACTGCGTGTACGTGACCTGGAGTATGTCAATGACTGGGGCAAAAAGATGCTCGACAAGGTATCCTTCTCCGTGCGCAAAGGAGAGATCCTGGGTATCGCCGGCGTAGAGGGCAACGGGCAGAAAGAGCTGGTGGATATGCTCTTTGGTTTTGCCAGACCCAATCACGGTACCGTCGAGGTCAACGGTCAGAGCGTCCTGGGCCTGAACCAGCGCCAGATCCGTGAGATGCATGTCTCCATGGTTCCGGAGGATCGTATGATCTTTGGTATCGCCGGGACCGCCACGATCGAGGAGAACCTGATCAGTGACCGGTGCACCTTCCCCAGGCTCAACAATGGTCCTCTTTTCAATATGAAAGCCATTCACGAAGAGAGTGCCCGCCTGGTCAAAGACTATACCGTCAAATGCAAAAACCCGCATCAGCAGGTAGGCAGCCTCTCCGGTGGTAATATCCAGAAGGTCGTCGTGGCCAGAGAGTTTTCCAACGATCCCCAGCTGATCATCGCGGATCAGCCCACCCGAGGCATCGATGTAGGCGCGACCGAGTTTATCCGTAAAAAACTGGTCGAACTCTCCCGTTCCGGCATCGCGGTGCTCCTGATATCCGCAGACCTGAATGAAGTCATGGAGCTGTCAGACAGCCTGATCATCATGTGCGGCGGAAAGATCGCAGCCTACTTTGAGGATACCAGGGACCTGACCGATGATTTGATGGGCAAATACATGCTCGGCCTGGAGCGTCAGGAGGCCGACCAGATCAGGAGGGTGTGCCATGAGTAGAAAAAACAGTATTAAATTCAGCCTGATCCGCGGCCTGGCCGCGATGGGCATCGCGCTGGCAGTAGCTTTTCTGCTCATTCTGTTCAGTGCGAACGGCAGCAATCTGCCGGAGAAATTTTCGTCCTCGCTGGCAGCACTGAGAGAAATGCTCATCAGCCCGGTCATCCGTAAAAACGGCACCTTCAGCGTAAAGGGCCTGAGCGATGTGCTGGCAGGTATGATCCCGATCATGTTTACCGGTCTGGCCACATGTATCATGTTTGCGGCCAACCAGTTCAACCTCGGTGCCGAGGGCGGCATCATGCTGGGCGCTTTCGTCACAGCTCTGGTAGCCATCTATCTCCCGCTCCCGACTCCGGCCCTGATGGTCGTAGCCGTGCTCGTGGGCGGCCTGAGTGTCGGTATCCTCATGCTGATCCCGGCCGTGCTTAAGGCCAAACTGGGAGTCAGTGAGATGGTTAACTCGCTGATGCTCAATTACGTGATCATGTATTTCATCAATTACCTGATGAACAGCTATCTGGCGGATACCAGCAAGGGTATCACCCAGACCTTCCCCTTCAGGGCAAACGCGCTGATCCCTCAGATGATCAATAACGGTTCCCGTCTGTCATGGGGCTTTGTCGTCGGCCTGATCATGGTCGTGCTGAGCTGGCTGTTCATGTACCGGACGAGATGGGGCTACGGCATCCGGATGACCGGTATCAACCAGCCCTTCGTGATGTATTCCGGTATGAACGTTGCACTGATCGTTATCCTCTGCCAGGTTCTCGGCGGTTTTCTGGCCGGCATCGGCGGCGGTATCGAGATGCTGGGACGCTACAATGTTTACAACTGGTCGGCACTGCCCGGATACGGCTGGACCGGAATCACCGTGGCTATCCTGGCGGGAAACAACCCGCTCTTTGTGCCGCTGGCAGCCTTCTTTATGTCCTATCTGACAAAGGGCTGCACCCTGATGTCTACCAACGCCAATGTTCCTTCACAGCTGATCAGCATTATCCAGGCTGTCATCTTTATCTTCTTCGCAGCTCAGCAGTTCATGTCCGGCTACAGACAGAAGCTCGTGGTCAAGAGCGCGCAGGAGGAGCAGGCAAAGGCACGTCAGGAGGGAGAAAGGAGCGATCAGTAATATGAATATTTTTACGACAGATTTCTTTTTCTCAATTATCCGTATTGCCACCCCGATCCTCCTGGCTACCCTGGCGGCAGTCATCGGTGAAAAAGGCGGCGTATCCAACATCGGTCTCGAAGGTATCATGATGATGTCCGCCCTGTTCGGTTCCCTCGGTGCGTACTGGACCGGCAGCTGGCTGCTTGGTCTCGTGATCGCCATGGTCGTCGGACTGATCGAGGCATTATTGATGGGCTTTTTCGCCTTCAAGCTTCAGACGGACATTATCCTTGTCGGTACTGCGGTCAACATGATCGGTTCCGGCGGAACGATCTTCCTGGTCAAGACGATCAGCAACACCGTCATGGGACAGTCTCTGACCTCCACGACTTCACTGATCACAAAGGCCCATCAGATCCCCAGCATCAGCATCCCCTATGTCCGGGATATTCCGGTCGTAGGCAAAGTGATATCCGGGCATTCCCTGCTCACCTATATCGCCTTCCTGCTGGTCATTTTCACCATCATCCTGCTGTACAAGACCCCGCTGGGTCTGAATATCCGTTCCGTGGGTGAGAATCCGAACGCGGCGGCTTCGGTAGGTGTGAGTGTTTCCAGGATCCGTTATATCACCATCGGCATTGGCGGCGTGCTGGCCGGACTTGGCGGCGCCTATATGTCCATGTACTACGCGATGGGCTGGTCTCTGGATATGGTCGCCGGCCGCGGCTTTATCGCCCTGGCGGCTCAGTCCATGGGCGGCGGCGAGCCTGTCGGCTCCATGCTGGCGGCTCTGGTCTTCGGCTTTGCCCAGGCTCTCGGGATCAAGGTTTCCGCTACAGGCGTGGACTCCAACCTGGTCGCGCCGATCCCTTATATCGTCACGATCATCTCTCTGGTACTCTTCGCGCTGAATCAGCGCAGGAAAGAGCGCAAGCGTTTCGCTGCTGCCGCCTGATCATGATCAGGCGCAGCTGTGAAGGAGTCAATGACTTCGCAGTAACGTTCAATCGCAGTTGCGAAGGAGCTTGTGGCTGATCAGTTACGATCAGTTTTTATCAGGTTTCTGATACATGAGCGTGAATCAGCGAACCGGGGGCCATACCCCCGGTTCGTTTTTTGTCAGCAAACGCGAAGCAATGACAGCTGTGGTAACTGTGAAGGAGCTTGTGGCTGAACTGTTACCAGCTGTAAAAGTAAAGGAGGCCTATAATGAAAAAAAGACCTGTGATCCTGGACGGGGATCCGGGGCATGATGATGCCATAGCTTGGGTCTTTGCCCAGGCAGATCCGCAGTTGGATATAAAAGCCGTGGTTTCGGTGGCCGGTAATCAGACGATCGTGAAAACCACCCGCAACGCACACCGGATTTGTACCCTGCTGGGAATTGAAGCCCCGGTGGCCAGGGGGGCTTCCCGGCCCATCACCGCAGACCCGGTCACTGCCGGAAACTGGCATGGAGAAAGCGGGCTGGACGGACCGCCCATGCCGGAACCGGACCGTCCGCTCTGCCCTCTCCCGGGAGTCGAGCTGATGGCAAAGGTACTGAGGGAGAGTCCGGAACCGGTGATGATCATCGCCACCGGACCGCTTACAAACGTAGCTACGCTTCTGACCACATATCCTTCCCTCAAGTCAAAGATCGCCCGGATCTCGATCATGGGCGGCGGCGTGACTCACGGGAACTGGAAGCCTGCGGCGGAGTTCAACATTTTTGAAGATCCCGAGGCCGCGTGGATCGTCTTTCACGCCGGTCTCCCGCTGACGATGTGCGGCCTGGACGTGACGGAAAAGGCTTTGATCACACCGGATGATTTTCCCAGGATCCTTTCCGTCGGAAATCAGACTGCAAGAATCGTGGAAGGATGGCTGCAGTTTTTTTACCGTTTCCCGATGCAGCTCGGCTACAGCGGGGCCCCCGTCCATGATCCGTGTGCGGTGCTGATTCAGACGCACCCTGAGATATTCCGGACCAGGGAGATGTATGTGGATATCGAGCTGGAGGGTGAATATACCCGCGGCGCCACGGTCGCCGATTTCAGGGGGTATTCCGATATGAAACCGAATGTGACCGTTGTTATGGATATAGACAGGGAAAAGTATATCGATCTGCTGGTAGAGGCCCTTGCCTTCTACGATGGAAGGGAGGTGCCCGTAAATGAATGAACAAAGCAGAGAGATCCCTCTGATCTGGATCGACGCGGATACCGGCGTAGACGACGCAGCCGCCTTGATGACCGCTCTCCTGCTCGAAAAGAAGGGGCTGCTGAAGCTGATGGGCATATCTGCAGTCTGCGGAAACGTTGAGCTCGAAAAAACCTTTGAAAATGCCAGAAATGTGCTGTACATGGCCGGGAGAGAGGATATAAAGGTCTGGCCGGGTGCAGACAGGCCCCGGCTGGTCGAGTATCATCCTGCCTACCATGTTCACGGAGAAAACGGTCTTGGCGGGGAGATTTTGCAGGAATCGCCTGCTCCGAGGGAGACCAAACCGGCCTGGGAAGCCCTGTATGAATGTGCAAAGGCTCACCCCGGGCGTCTTGAGCTGATCCTGATCGGGCCTGAGACAAACGCTTCCATCGCTCTGGACTTATATCCCGACCTGACCGGACTGCTCAAAAGGATTCTCGTGATGGGCGGTGCCGAGTACGGTGGAAATGTGACTTCGTCCGCCGAATTCAACATCTGGGCAGATCCTCACGCCGCGCAGACTGTATTCAAGAGCGGTGTTCCTCTGGTGATGTGCGGACTGGATGTGACGATGAAGGCTTTCCTGAATGCCGCTGAGATGAAAGAGATCGAGAGTCATCCCGGTCACGGCTCAAGGCTTATATCCCGGGCTTCCACCCGCGCCAGAGAGCTTATGCGTGCAAGCAGCGGTGAAACTGCTTATGTCGTACATGATGCATGCCCTGTGATCTATGCGGTATGCCCGAAGATATTTACGGGGGCCGAAGCCGGCGTATTCGTGGAGACACGCGGGCCGCTTACCCGCGGTAAAACTGTCTCTGACCGGATCACGGACATCAAATTCGGGATCAAAAACGCGACCGTTGTTCTTGATGTCGATCGGGAACGTTTTGCCGGGATCGTCAGGGAAGCCATTATGAGTGTATAAATGATCTCTCGAAGCAAGGGAACGGCTTTTACTACTTTGTCATAACCAGCAAAAAAAGAGGGACGGTTCTGTGTGTGCCACACAAACCGTCCCCTTATTCTGTCTGTTTATACTGGAATCAGTGTAACTTTACAGTCAGCACCTCGCATTTACTACGAGGTGCGTGAGAAAAAAGTTGAACCGTCAAGGCCAGGCGCACTTCCAATGCGCCGAAAGGAGCCTGCGCCTGACCTCGTAACTGTGAAGGACCTTGTGACTGAACAGTTACGAATCAGATTAATAATGAATGGTTACTGGTGTGCCTACTGGTGCCATCTCGTAGATCGTCCTGGCTACCCATGTATCTACATTGATGCATCCATGTGAGCCGTCATACTGATAAATGTCACCGCCGAACACACCATTGCGCCATGCTGCATCATGGATCCCGATCCCATAGTCTGTAATGGGCATCCAATACCGCACATAATACAGGCTGCCGTCTCCGTATATACCGCCGTCCAGGGCCGTTTCCTCATTTTTGTCGAGGATCGTGAATTCACCGGTAGGCGTATCCATGGAGTCCATCGTTCCGGATACACATTCTTCATTCAGGACCACTTCTCCGTCCTTGTACACATAGATCCGCTGTGCACCAAGATCAATATCTATAGATATACTTCCTGATGCTGCTTCTTCATATTCAGAATCCTCATCAGGATCTTTATCTTCGTCTGCGTCACTGTCTGCTTCGCTGTCCGGTATTTCTTTTTCGTCATCCTCACCGTCAACAGAGTCTGCATCACTCACATATTCCTCGGGATTTTCATACTCATATTCCGAGCCGCCGTAAATGTATACAGACGCCACTGTGCCGTAGAGATCCTCCAGCGGATAGTAAATCTCGCTCCTGTAGGGAGTATCCTCACATACACCCAGCACCTCGACCTCCTCGCCGGCGTCGATCCTGCCGATGATCTCCCCTTGTTCATCACGGATCTGTGCCCAGTGGCTCATCGTCTCTGCGCTGGCCGGCAGCGCGAGTGCCGCGGCTGTCAGGGCTCCTATGAGCAGGTATTTACTTTTTTTCATAAATAAAACCCCTTTCTCTGAATAAAAATTTATTTATACCCATCTGAGCATTATATCAGTTGTTATGGCCGGGCTTGTAATCTGTTTATTTCCGCGAATGAGTCAAGGGACCTGGCCCCCTGACTCATCCTTGACTCGAATGAGTCAAGGGACCTGGCCCTCTGACTCATGTAATGACAAGAATATACCGGTATGATATAATGATAGCAACTGAACTATACCTGCTGACCATAAACATACATGATAACAGCATCGCGATTACGAAAGGAGACTTTTATGGCTATCTGCAGTGCACGTGAAAGAGAATTGTGGGCTCAGTTTGATGCTTTGCAGCTCGGGAGCGGCTGGGATGAGGAGGACATCGGCAAGCCGCAGATCCTGGTAGAGGATGTTTTTGGTGACTCTCATCCGGGCAGTGTGCATCTGAATCAGCTTTCGGAGCAGATCTGCAGGGGTGTTTACGAGAAGGGCGGCGCGCCGGGCCGTTTTCATACAACGGATCTATGTGACGGCTGCGCGCAGGGGCATGACGGCATGAACATGATCCTGGCCAGCCGGGAGGCGATCTGCGACATGGTGGAGCTGCACGCCGGTTTTGTCCCGTGGGACGGAATGGTTCTGTGCTCTTCCTGTGACAAATCCATTCCTGCACATCTGAAGGCGATCGCGCGGGTAAACATCCCTTCTGTTTTTGTCCCGGGCGGGAGTATGCGTCCCGGCCCGAATCAGACCACGTCGCTGGTCGCCGGTTCCATCTCCCTCAGGCAAAAGCAGAAGGACGGCATCACCCCGGAGGAAATAAGGGATTATAAGCTGACCGGATGTCCCTCAGCAGGCGCGTGTACTTTCCTTGGAACAGCTTCGACGATGCAGTGCATGGCGGAGGCGCTGGGGCTCGCCCTGCCCGGCAGCGCGCTCGTTCCCGCCACCATGCGGGATATCCTCGCTTATTCCCGAAAAGCAGGCCGGGCCATCATGAACCTGGTAGCGAAAAAGATCAGGCCCGCTGATATCCTGACACCTGCTGCCTTTAAAAACGCCATTGTCATACACAGTGCCATCGGCGGCTCCACAAATGCCACGCTTCACCTCCCCTCTGTCGCCAGGGAACTGGGGATCGAGCTGGCTCCCGAACTGTTTGACGAGATCAATCACAAAATCCCGCATATCGGTAACATCCATCCCAGCGGTGAGCATCTGACCGAAGCCTTCTGGTTCGCCGGCGGCATACCGGCCGTTCAGTGGGCTCTCAGGGATTTCCTTGATCTGGATGTGATGACCGTGACCGGTCAGACCCTGGGAGAGAATCTGGAGGCGATCGGGAAAAGCGGGTTTTATACACGCAATGAAGGTTATCTGCACAATTACGGTCTGCAGAAGGAGCAGGTCATCATTCCTGTGGACGAAGCCGCGGAGACTGGCTCCATCGCCATACTCAAAGGCAACCTGGCGCCTGAGGGAGCCGTGATCAAATATTCCGCCTGCGAGAAGGATATGCGCTCTCTGACCGGCACTGCCCGTGTATATGACAGTGAGGAAGACGCCCATGCGGCTGTCGTGGCCGGTGATCTCAATCCCGGAGATATCCTGGTCATCCGTTACGAAGGTCCGAGGGGCAGCGGCATGCCTGAAATGCTGATGACAACGGAGGCCATCGTCTGCGACCATAAGCTCAACGGTAAAGTTTCCCTAGTGACGGACGGACGGTTCTCGGGGGCCACACGCGGTGCCGCCATCGGACATGTGAGCCCTGAAGCGGCGGCAGGTGGACCGCTGGCGTATATACACACAGGCGATGTGATCTCTTATGATATTGAGAAAAGAACTCTGGACGTAGTCGGGATCGATGGAAAAATAATGACACTGGAAGAGGTCTCCGTGGTTCTGGAGGAAAGAAAAAAGACATGGCCGCTTAAACAGCCACCGGTAAGAAAAGGAATCCTGAAGAGATATACCGAGCATGCATTGTCAGCAATGCAGGGAGCAGGATACTGATACAGATGACAAAAGGGGCCGTTTTACTGTATAGCCACACAGTAAAACGGCCTCTTTTTAACGTAATAATCTGCGGTCAGGCTGCTGCCTTTTCGTTATGCCGAAGAATCATAATACAGGAAACTCAGCATATTTATACCTGAGCCTCCGAAATACGTCGAACTCCACGTGTTCAGAGACTCCACATACTCCACGCATTCAGAGACTCACATACTCCACGTATACAGAGACTCACATACTCTACGCATTCAGAGACTCACATACTCCACGTATACAGAGACTCACATACTCCACGTATTCAGAGACTCCACGTATTCAGAGACTCCACGTATTCAGAGACTCCACGTATTCAGAGACTCCACATATCATCAGTCAGACACATCCACATCCGGCACGATCTGCAGCTTATAATCCGGATAAGCCTGTTGTATTTCTTCACAGAGTATGCGAATTCCTTCTTTTGGGTTAATGTCAAAGCTCATGACCACGTCGAAACGTATATCCTTTGTCTGTGTATCCAGATAGAATCCATGGAGCTGTAACGCCCAGTCGTGTGACAGCACTTTTTTACGAATATCGCTTTCAATGCGTCCGCTCTCATTATCACTTGTATTATAGGAATACAGACTGACACCGGTCAGGATCACACCGGTTTCTTTATAGACCTTTGTCTCAAGTCTTCTGATCAACCGGTCAATATCCTTTGCGGGCATGTCCTCAGGCAGTTCAATATGAACAGATGCCAGATTTTTGTCCGGCCCGTAGTTATACAGGATCAGGTCATAAGCCCCGCGAACTTCAGGTTCTTCCGTAATGACCTTGCGGATCCCGGTTGTCACTTCTTTATCCGCTCTGGAGCCAAGGATCTCATCCAGTGTCTCAGTCATCATTTCGATACCTGATTTGATGATAAAGGCGGAAATAACGACGCCGACCCATGCTTCCAGGGAGATGCCGGTCACCATGAATATGATGGCGCAGATCAGTACAGATGCGGACAGGATCGCGTCAAACATGGCATCCGAACCGGAGGCTACAAGAGAGCCGGAGTTGACTTTTTCACCCTGGGCCTTTACAAATCTCCCGAGGATGATCTTTGTGGCGACGGCTACGGCAATAATGACCAGGGAGATGATGGCGTAGTCCGGCTTTTCCGGGTGAATGATCTTTTTGACTGATTCGACGGCGGAGGTGATGCCGGCATAAAGGACGATGCCGGATACGATCATGGCGCTTAAGTATTCGATCCGTCCATAGCCAAGCGGATGCTTTTTGTCCGGGAGGCGTCCGGCCAGTTTTGTGCCGACGATGGTGATGATGGACGAAAGCGCGTCGGACAGATTATTCACAGCGTCGAGAGTGACGGCGATGGAATGGGATGCGATGCCGATCACGGCCTTGAACGCGGCGAGGAATACATTTGTCAGTATGCCGATAATGCTCGTGCGGATGATGACTTTGTCACGACTTAGTGAAGCGGTTTCAACGGTTTCCGGTTTTTCACCCATTTGAAATGACCTCCTTTTTTTGTATTCCATTATTGTCTAATTGGAATACATGGGAATATAAAAATTTATTATATGACATTTTTTTATATTTTGCAATTTATGGATTAAATAATGAGTCAGAGGGACAGGTTCCTTGACTCATTTGGGGGTAAAAACAAATGAGTCTAAGGGAAATGAGGAGGGAACGAGTCAAGGGGACAGGTTCC
>JAFWDX010000310.1 GCA_017515945.1 Blautia sp.
AACAGATCTTTTTTCTGAGGCAGGTGTCGATATAAAATGTTTTGGAATATGGACAATTGAGGAAGCGAACGCTGTCCGGCTGTCCCTCTGGATCGAAAACCGATCCGGTCAGGATCTGAAGATCTCTCTCTTTAATGGGACTGCCGGCGGCAGGAAGGCAGATATAAAACTGCCATATGACAGACTTGGCAAGGCTCATTCGCCATTGTATGCAGGAACCGGATACTATGCACATGCGGATTTTTCGCCACAGGAGGGAACCCTGGATCAATGGCGGGGGCTTCCGGCAAAGCTATCCATGATGATCCTGCTCGAAGGGACGGAAAAAAAGATATACGAACTGGAAATCAGCACATTTGGCGTAATGCAATGGGACAGACCTGTTCAGAAGCTTATTGAGAATGAACGGACAATGTCCAAAGTGTCATTATATGCAGACTTATCATCTGATGAACCGTTCACCTGTGAGGAAGTCATCTTTCCGGAGACATCGCCCCAGCCGAAAACACTGATGCTTCGTGTGCCTTCAGACAAGGCTCAGGATGTCAGCAAGGTGACCGGGATGGTGAGTGTTGATCTGTCTGAACATCCGGAATATAAGGAAGATGTGGAGGGCTACCTTGCGCTGCGGCCGCTGGTCTATGTTAATATGGAGAAAAGCAATACTGGCACGGGATCATCTTCCGATTCAGTATTATACACCGGCAAATTTTCAGACACTGTGCTTACCATCAACAGAAACCCGGACCAGGTGGTTCATACGGTGGAAAACTGGCCGGAGGCCTCCTTGCTGAATGGCACAGTATTTGCCATACCCAGAGAAGAATTCAGCTCACTTGTACATGGTGTTGTACCCATTCTGACCATAACGATGTCTGCGGATTTACAGGAACGGACCGGCAGGATAAAGGTTACTGCAGATGAGAAAAATCAGGATGATGAAATACTTTATTTTAAAAAACTGGAATTTGATCAGCTCCTGCTTCCAAGGCTGCAGGGCAGAGTAGAAGAAAACGGGCTGCTCCGGATTGTAAGCGGCGGTTTTGTCTGGACTCTGAAGGACGAATCCGAAGAGGAAACTTTGCCGCTAAGTCTGACCTGGATTCCTTATTCCTCCTTCGAAGGAAGACCGTGTGTAGAATATTGTATAACCTATAAGGATTCTACCCAGGATAGATATCTGGAGTATCTGGATTAAAGTTCACCAAATTAATGGGTATAGAATGGGCATGGCCATTGACATTTTGTGCAAAATAAGGTAAATTACTAATGTATTTATTAACCATTACTCACAAATGAAACAAGGAGGCTAAGCGTATGAAAAAGTATCTGAAGTATCATGTCTGTTTTCTTTTTGCAGCTATGTTTATTCTGGCTGCAGCTTTTGTGACTCATCATGTACAGGCTGCCAGTGTAAAACTGACCCGAAAGAGCTTTAGTGTGCTTGCAGCAAGTGATGGTGTAGCGATAGGTGTTAACACCGGATATTCGGATGTAAATGCTGAAGTCAGGATCTATCTCAATGGAAAAAAGGTTAAAACCCTCAGAACAATTATGGGAACTAATGGAAACAGTACGGCTCTCTGGCTTACTACGATAAAGCACAATGTGATTTATAAAGTCAGGGTCCGTCCGTTGTATAACGGCTCCTATGTTGGAAAGTGGACGAAATATCGCGCGTTTTGTATAGCAGGGCCTTCCACTGTCGTCCCAGACAGTTCAAAGGCTATGCTGAAGGTTACTTTGCCATATATTGCAGGGATCAACTATGCGAATGTGTATATTTCCACCTCCCCGGACAGCGGTTATCAGAAGATCGGCAAAATGAAACCTGGCCAAAGTGTATATGTGAGCAGATATAAAGGAAGAGCCCTGACGTTAAATACGAATTACTATTTCACAACAAAAGTAAAATTAAAAGATGGAACCCCTTGTGAGAATTTTGGTTATACTAAGGTATATCTATACAGGACCACCACAAAAGGCAGCGGCAGCAATGCCCGCTTTTCATGCATGACAGCAGTCGGTTTCTGATCTGAAATAAGGAGAATTATCTATGAAAAAAATGATCGCCGTGCTGATGGCCTCTGTACTTACCCTGTCTTTTGGATCAATGGGGCCTGTATATGCGCAGGAAGCCGCAGCTGACACGACCGTCCAGGAGGATGCCGGAGAGGAGCTGCCGGAGGTAAAGGAAGGAGACATTACCGTCTCTCTGCCGGGAGATCTTGATCTGGATTTTAAGAAACGCGACCCGGAGTCCATGAGCCTGCCCACATCAGATGTTGTCACGATCGACGGGAACAATTATCAGATCACGACAGACAACGTTGTATTGAATCTGGCTCTGGATCCGTCCCTTGGCTATATGGTCCTGACACAGGATCTGACGGCTTCGATCCAGAATTACTGGATTTATGAGGATCCGGAGGCCATGTGCGACTTCCTGATCGAAAGCGGGGTTCATATCTGCGCCGTTAATACATACACAACGTCCGTTGCCAGTATTCTTACATTGGGAAGCGATATCTTTTCGAAGCAGGTCGGCTCGATGAATTCATCCAGGTCCGAAGCATTGCTTCAGGGATATGCGCTCCTTTTGGCAACAAATACTGGTTTCACGGATTATGAGCTGGGGATATATGGAGACCATGCCTGGGTTGTAATAAACGGTGATACATATCTGACCATTGAGAATGGACAATATATAGGAGCAAAATGTGAGAACCTGGAGGGCGGAGTCACAGAAGACGACAGACTGGATATGCAGGACTTTCTTTCCTGCCTGACGATCTCAGGCCGCTGAGCGTCGGCGGTTGCACTCACTGGAACAAATAAACGGAAATATGACTGAATAGGAATATAACTTCAAATCAGCCCGGCGGACCCGTAATGGGCATACGCCGGGCTGTTATAGTATACATCTGATGTGTTGGAGGTTAATGCATGAAAGGGAAAAAAGGGTCACTGTTCATTTTGCTGGTCCTGGCTGTGGCTGTATCGTCATTCTTTGCCGGAGCCGTTCATGCCGGAGAAGCGAAAAAAGAGCATACGATCATGGTGTATATGTGCGGAAGTGATCTGGAGTCTACTGCGGGTCAGGGATCCCGGACGATCGCTGATATCGTTGCGACGAAATTCAATGCGGAAAAAGCCAATGTGATCCTTCTGCTGGGCGGCACACAGCACTGGACCTCCGGATACAGCTCCGAGGAGCTTACGATCCTGGATATGGGCGGACGCCGCCCGAGGATTGTCGGGAGTCTGCCTAACGCCAGTATGGGCGATCCGGATACGTTTCTGGATTTCCTGAATTACTGTTATGAGAATTATCCGGCCGGACACTTCAGCCTGTTTTTCTGGAATCATGGAGGCGGCCCGATCTATGGAGTCTGTCAGGATCGGATCTTTTCGGATATGCTGGATATGCAGGAGGTGAGCAGCGCGCTGGATATGAGTCCTTTCAGGGAAAAAGGACTGGATCTGATCGCATTTCATGCATGCCTGATGGGCTCCGCGGAGGTGGCGGTAAAAATGGCCCCATATGCCAGATATATGCTGGCATCACAGGACAGTATGTTCGGTCTGAAATACGACTGGCTTTCAGATATGGAAAAGGATCCATCCATACTCGAAACGGCAAAGAGGATCGTGGACGCTTCTTATGCCTTTAATAAAGAGGTCATCGACCAAAGAAATGAGAATCTCATAAATTCCATGGCTGTTGTGGATCTGGACAGGATCAGTGCCGTTGTGGATAAAATGGATGGTTTTTTTGACGATGTTACGGGAGATCTGAACGATACTTCTTTTACAGTTATGTCCGGGCAGCGGCGCAATGCGACAGCCTTTGGGCTGGGAGACAGCGGTACGGTTTCAAATTTTGATCTGGTTGATCTGGGAAATCTGGTGTCACAATATTCTGCATATGATCCGGAAGCGGCGGATGAGCTTATGACCGCACTCTCCGAAGCGGTGGTCTACCAACGCTCGCAGACTGAGGAGTGTTCCGGTCTGACAGTCTATCATCCGTTTATGAACAAAGAAGCGTTGGAGGAACGGATCGCGGTTTACAATGGACTGGGGTTTTCAACGGCCTATACGGATTATATTCAGAGCTTTGCGGCGTTGTTGACCGGCACTCCGCTGGCGGACTGGACAGATCTGGTTATGGATCAGGGTAAGATCAGAGATACGCGCATGCGGTTCAAGCTGAAGCTGAATGAGGACCAGATGAACCATTATGGAGACGCGTCTCTTTATGTGCTGCATAAGAACGAGGAGGAAGACGGTTACGGATTTGCGTTCATGACAGATGAGACAGTGCTGGATCAGGAAGGCCTGCTCAGCGGTGAATACGTGGCCAGAACATTGTTTGCGGTTGACGAAAACGGATCCTGCGTGACAGATGCACTGCCTTATATTCAGAATGGTCATTCCTGGCTTGTACCGGTCAGCCTGATCCGGGGGAAGGACGGGGAAAACGAGGAATCTGTCCGCGCACTTCTCTCCTGCGCGATGGATGATGAGGAAAAAGTACTGCTCCCCGGGATCATCCATCTGTGGGACGAAGAAATGAAGGCATATACCAGCGCCCAGGAAGCAGAGCTGACAGATTATGATGAGGTCCTGTTTTCTGCTGATAAACGGATCCCGACCAGAAACCCGGATGGATCGCTGATGCCGTTTGAAGAGTGGACAAGCACAGACGCTGCGCAATGGAGACTTTCAACAAAGGAAGACTGGCAGCTTGCCTTTGTAAAGGACGCGCTGGATCTGACGGAGCTGGCTGCTGCGTTCCAGGTATGTGACAGCCAGAATAATATGTACAGCAGTGAACTGCGTCCGGTAAAGGAAAAAGAATATGTGCAGGGAGAATCGACCGTCACATATGACGATCTGGATGTACTGCTGATCAGTGATCTGCAGATATCGCCTGTGCAGGATTCACTTATGCTCAGCGCGGCAGTAAAGAGCATAAGTGATGAAGAGATCCTGATCAGGCTGGTAAACCTTGTTGTCAATGGGCAGGAACTGCCGGACACGGCAGAGGTTTACGGTAATGGAGAAAACTGGGGACTGCTTAAGGATGAAGAGCAGACACTTTTTCTTCCTGTTGACATCTCAGCTGTTTCCGGGACAGATAGAGTTGACTCAATAACCTTTGATCTGGAGGTCTGCAGCGCGGAGACAGAAGCGCTGATGACGGTGATCCCGGTGCAGGTTTCCTGCAGCGTATCGTTGGAAAACTGATCGACCGTGGCTGGTTTTGCCGTAGCCAGTTACAGGCTTCTTTACAGCTTCTTGCCTTTTTGGGAGAAGGAAAG
>JAFWDX010000311.1 GCA_017515945.1 Blautia sp.
AGATCAGGAAGATCCATTCCTCTGAACCAGATGTCTCCCCGGGTGACCATGCCGCCCGGGCCCAGCAGCCCCATAGCTGCTCTGATCAGGCTGGATTTTCCCGATCCGCTCTCCCCTGCTATTCCCAGGATCTCTCCCTCCTCCAGGGCAAAGCTCACATCGCGGACAACTCTCCTCCCGTTATATGATATGTCTACATGCTCGTAGCGTAATATTTCCGTCATATATCAACACCTCAGCGACACCTGAGACTCTGGTGGGAGATTTCAGCACAGAAAATGGTTCGCAACTGCTCAGTCACAAGCTTCTTCAAAGTTACGAGGCTAGGCGCAGGCTCCTTTCGTCGCATTGAATGTGCGCCTGGCCTTGACTGTTCATCTTTTGATCCACGCACCTAGTGGGCCGTCTCAATCATATTTTAACTTAAAGCACCATCTTGACTTCATATACTGCGGTTGGGCTCAGTTGCCGTAGCTAGTGGGCCATCTCAATCATATTTAAACTTAAAGCACCATCTTGATTTCTATGCTGCGTTGGGCTCAGTTGCCGTAGCCCGCTACGCGCCTTCACGCGCCTTGCCTATGAAGCCAATCTGGCACTCTAAGTTTAAAACTGATTGAGACGGACCACTAGACTCTGTTTGACTTTCATAAAATGAGTCGAGGAACCTGTCCCCGCGACTCATTTTTCACGCCTGAGTCACCTGTGCTTTGGATCCGCATAATCCCGTATGGTATCCCCCAGCAGATTAAACACCATCACACTGACAAAGATCGCCAGCCCCGGAGCGAAGGTCAGCCAGGGGACTGTGGTAAGCAGACTTCTGCCGTCACTCATCATGCTCCCCCATTCCGGTATGGGCGGCTTCGCGCCCAGCCCGAGAAAGCTCAAGCCCGCCAGCTCCATCATCATCGTCCCAATGTCAAGCATGGACGTAACCAGAACCGGTCCTATGATATTCGGCAGAAGATGCACAAATATGATCCTTCCCGTACCACAGCCTGCCAGCCTGGCAGCTTTAAGGTAAGTCATCTCTTTTTGCGCCAGGGTCTGACTCCGGACGATACGCGCATATTTTGGCCAGGAGACCGCTGCAAGGGCGATAACGGCATTATGCAGTCCACCGCCGGATACGCCTGCCACGGCAAGCGCAAACACCAGCCCGGGAAAAGCCAGAGAAATATCCGAGATCCGCATCAGAACCGTATCAAACCATCCGCCAAACCATCCGCTGCATACGCCGACGGCCGTTCCAAGTCCGGTGATGACAGCCACCAGCAGGAGGGTCGAGAGGATGCTGACCCGGCTCCCGGCAATGACCCTGGAGAGCATATCTCTCCCATATCGATCCGTACCGAACAGATGTGTGGCAGACGGAGGCGCCTTTGCATTGGAAAGGTCCTGCAGACTGGGATCAAAGGGTGTCAGGTATTCGGAAAACACCGCACACAGGACCAAAGCTGCAGCCATCAGCCCAAACACAACGAGCCGGAGCTTCACGGTATCATGCCGGATCCTTTGTTTCCTGATCGTCGGCTCCTTCATTCTGCCACCACCCCCAGTCTGATCCGCGGGTCAAGCGCGTGATATAAAAGATCCGTGACCAGATTTACCAGAACATAAATGATGGCCATCCAAACCACATATGCCTGGATCACAGGATAATCCCGCATTGTGATGGCATCAACGGCCAGCTTTCCCACACCATCCCACATAAAAATGCTTTCTATGATGGCCGTACCGCCCAGCAGGCTCCCGATGGACAGAGCCAGCAATGTCACGATGGTCAGCATCGCGCTGCGCAGTACACTCCTGATGAGGATCACATGTTTTCTCACGCCGCGGGCCAGTGCCCCTGCCACATAGTCCTTGTTCAGCTCCTCCAGCACAGCCGCCCGCACCTGCCGCATATATTTGGCCGACATGGCGATCGCCAGTGTCAGCGTCGGCATCAGCGCGCTGCGCAGCGACGTTCCGTTCGAAATAACGGGAAGCCAGCCAAGCTTTATGGAAAGCAGGTGCATCAGCAGCAGCGCGATAAAAAAGCCAGGCATGGAATTCCCGATAAAGCTGAAAAAACGCAGCAGATAATCCGTCAACGTGTCATGCTGAACCGCCGCCAATATCCCCAGAGGAATGGAGATCAGCACCGTAACCAGCACGGACAGGCCCGTCAGCAGGAGTGTTGCGGGGAGTCTCGAGATAAACGTCTCAAACACGTCTCTACCGGAAACATAACTGATCCCCATATCGCCGCGCAGCATTCCGCCCAGCCAGGAACCATACTGGATCAGAAACGGCCTGTCCAGTCCAAGCTCAGCCCTCTTCGCGTCGACAGCCTCCTGTGAGACCATCCCGCCTGCATTTGAATAAAGCTCCTCGACTGCGTCACTGCCCGCCATCCGCATCATGGCAAAGGAAAGGAATGTGATCCCGAGCAGGATCGGAATCAGCTGAAATACTCTCTTAATAATATATTTCTTCATCTATTATCCCTCTGGTATATTTTAATTACGGCCGCACAGGTGCGCAAGCCCCATGGGGGGATGCTATGAATGAGTCAGAGGGACAGGTTCCTTGACTCACTCTGGTG
>JAFWDX010000036.1 GCA_017515945.1 Blautia sp.
AGTTTGTTTACACTTTGGTTACGCTTTGTTCCGGGGGCCAGACCCCATTTTCATGCAGTTTGTAATGAGTCATTCCTCCTGACTCACCCATCTCCCCGAATTTAGACCATCCAGTATACCTATGCCTCATCGATAAAGAACCGGCGCCACACACACCAGGTCCTCTATATCCGTATGATCCATAAACAGCTTCACGATCAGCGCCGATCCAGGCGGTATCTCGCATTCCTCCATCCAGAGTCCCTCATCGGTAATCTCCCTGATCACCTCTCCCTCGTTCCCCCGAATGTTCATCAACCAACGCTCTCCGGCTTTGAAGCCGGGTTTATGTACATCCTCCAGCGAAAAATGCCAGCGGCCGCCTTCACGTTCATACCTAAGGATCATACCCTTCGAGACCCATGTCCGCCGGTTCCGGATGGCCGTCTCCAGCTCCTGTTCCGGATCTCCGTCAGCCTCCCCTTCCAGATAAGTGGCGAACATCATACTCATGTCCCGGGCATCATGCAGGTCCATTCCTGCGGTTGCGGCCAGCCGTTCTCCGGAGAGGATCAGGGACTCCCACCATTTGAGCCCGGGTTCATTTACTTCCCGCAGCGGCTCAGGGTTATTGAATATCTCGATAAAATCAACGTCTGAAAAATCAGAGATCTGCATCTCAAACCTGCAGCCTCTGGCAAATGGCGCCCCGTAGGAAAAGGGATGTGCCACACCGGTCAGCGCGCCGGCCTCTTTACACGCGGCAAAGAGCTTTTCCGGATGACGGACATCGATTGATTCCCACGGAACATACTGATGAAGATTCAGGCATAAAATATGCCCATAATATGTGGTATATTCCATCCCATAAACCGCACGTACTCGGAAATCATGCGTCCTGAGAATTTCCTTCAACTCCCTGTGCCCGGAGATCGTATTGTGATCGGTCAGGGCGAACACATCCACATGATCCTCCTCCATGTGACGGACAAGGTCAGCGCAGGATATAGAGGCGTCTGAATGAGTGGTATGATTATGCAGTTCAAATCGCTTCAGCATGTATCCGCCTCCTTATTCCGCCTGAATCCACAGCCTGTAATGTGTGCCATCCTTGATCACATTAAATACCAGCACAACGACCTTAAGCACGCCTTCAAAGGAAGCCGTCGGGATGCATCCCTCCGTAGCATAGTCACCATCGTAGATCATATGCCGCTCCGTCAGCTGCCTGTGAATACAACCGATAAATGTATCATCCAACATGGCCAGCGTGTGGATCTCCGTCTTCATGTCAGACAGGATCGCCTGCCTCAGTTCAGCTCCCTCCAGCGTTTTTCCATATTTTTCGGATACCTCATCCGCGACCTGCTTCTCCAGCTCCGGCGTGATCTCCTCTGCAGTAAAGCGCTGCTGATCAAAAGCAAAACCGATATCCAGCTTGTGATACGTCTCTCCCAGGCTGATCGTATACGCGATCTGACCGACAAAGTCACGGTTGATGATTCCTTCTACCGAATACAGTGTTTTCATAAAATGCCCTCATAATTATCTTTACGATTCCCGGAGGGGACCTGAATGAGTCAGGGGGACAGGTTCCTTGACTCATCCCAAGGGATG
>JAFWDX010000312.1 GCA_017515945.1 Blautia sp.
CATGTGTGAGTCAAGGAACCTGTCCCCCTGACTCATTATGCTGCCTTATACTGCCTGAAGAAGTCGAACAGCACACCCTCATCTTTTCGTTCGCTTGCGAACAGCTCCATCCGTTCCCATTTGTCTTCCAGGAGCCGGCCGATACCTTCATATCGTTCGATCGGATTTTTTAAATTGAACTGTTTCCCATCGGGAGAAAGCAGATATACATTGTCTTCACATTTATCAATAGCCTGCTCAAATGCATATAATGTGTCATTGTTGCTGATTCTCATTTTTATCACCTCATGTAATTATGTAAATTTTCGTAACTGTTCAGTCACAAGCTCCTTCACAGTTACAAAGTAACTCTTATTATACGCGCGCGACCAGATAAATGGAAAATGTATCTGGTTTTCTAAGCGGTATATGCAGAGCCTTAAAACACATGGAATCAAAGATTTCAGCGTATTAAGTCTCACTGGCGTAACATATTGCCATCACATGAATCCCTACACATGACATGTGGTATAGTATCAGAATAAGCCGTGGGATGATAGGTTGTCTGTTGATCACTTTTCTGGTATTATTGACATCATAAGGACAGAAAGGCAGGCACAGTTATGGAACCGCTGCGATATGAAAAGCACTATGAGGCCCAGGATGCCAGAGTGACGGTCGACTTTGTCACTGATTTCGGTCAGTATCATGCAGCGCGATGGCAGAATGAGCTTGAGATGATCTATATTCTGAATGGTACAGCAACGATCATTCTTGATGGTGAGTCCTTTACGGTGGTGCAGGGAGAGTTTATCGTGATCGACTCAAACCACATATATGACATTCAATGTAAAAAGAGCTTCATGCAGATCAGGGTACATGTGGACAAGGAATTTCTGGCGGCCCGTGCCGGAGTTCCGGACGGAGAAGGCTGGATCGGCCGGGCCTATCAGTGCCGCAGGGAGGAATTGGTCGCAGAACAGATTGAGCCGTTTCTGCAGATATGTAATCTCTTTAAAGAGCTGGTGCCACTCTATGTCAGCGAACCGGCCGGCTATCGTCTGAGAACGGAATCGATCGTTCTGGATATTCTGTACAGGCTGGTCCAGCATTTTTCTTTTCCTCTCTATGAAAGCGATATCATGGAGCAAAGCAAGGATCAGAAACGGGTCCGTGGTATTCTGGATTACATTGAGGAACACTATGCTGAACCGATCTCGCTGTCAATGATCGCCGGAGAATTCGGACTCAGCCGTGAATATTTCAGCCGCCTTTTCCACCAGACCCTCGGAACTACATTTTCAGAACATGTTAACCGGGTCAGAATATCGCACTTTTATCATGACCTCGTATCGGGAGATACACCTGTGATGATTCTCCTGGAGAAAAATGGACTGACCAATTATAAATTATTCATCAGGACCTTTAAAGAAATCTATGGGTACAGTCCCAGGATGATCCGTAAAATGGTACTTTCTTCATAGATGAGTCACGGGGACAGGTCCCTTGACTCATTTGAAATTGATGTGAGTCAAGCTTCTTGTCCCTTGACTCATTTGAAATTGACGAAAACCATTTATGTTATAAAACTAATATATAATAATTGGATTTAGATGTTCACTCATACTACACATATTATCACCTTATACAAAAAGGGGAGGATGTTTACAAAGAAGAGGCATCTCTCCGGAGAAAGGAGAACGTTATGAAAAAGATCATTCAAATTCTTCCTGCGATACTGGCGTCTGTCTCTCTTTACGGCAGCGTTTATGCCAATGTCGACACGGATGCAGAAACCTGGACAGCGCCGGAATCCGGCGTTGAGGTACAAATCCCCGACTCATTACGGGATGCAGAGGGCTATATCACATTCAGTGACGGCGGCGAGGGCATAGATCCCGGCAGCGGTGTCGTCTCGGCGGAAGCAGTCTATGTTCCCATGCCCGCAGATGATTAATTGTCG
>JAFWDX010000037.1 GCA_017515945.1 Blautia sp.
ATTTAGTGCCTCTGGTATGGAAATAATGCAGCTTTGGTAACTGTTCAGTCAGCACCTCGCATTTACTGCGAGGTGCGTGGATCAAAAGATGAGCAGTCAAGGCCAGGCGCACTTCCAATGCGACGAAAGGAGCCCGCGCCTCCCAAGGGACGCCTTCGGTGTGGCCTCGTAACTGTGAAGGAGCTTGTGACTGAACAGTTACATGGAGGATTAATATGAGATCCATTGAAGAGGAAATGAAGGGAAAAACAGCTGTGATCACCGGCGGAAATACCGGGATCGGTTATGGCTGCGCCAAGGTTTTTGTCGAGGCCGGCATGAATGTGGTGATTGCGGCCAGGCGTGAGGACAAAGGTGAGAAAGCGGCAGAGGAGTTAAACGCTCTGGGTAAAGGCGAATGCACTTTCTTTCAGTGTGACGTTTCCGACCACACGCAGGTAAAGGCTCTCGTGGAATTTGCCGTGGAGAAATACGGCAGGCTGGATACCATGGTCAACAATGCCGGATACAATCCGCTGCATTTTGATGCCTGTGACATGTCCATCGAAAGCTATCAGCAGGTGCTCGCAACCAATCTGATGGGTGAATTTTACGGGTAAATACGCGATCCCGTATCTGCGCAAGACGAAAGGCTCCATTATCAACATGTCCAGCATTATTTCCAAGATCGGCCAGGAACAGACGGCCGGTTATTCCTCGACCAAGGGCGGGATCAACTCCATGACCCAGACGATCGCCATCGAGGAAGCCAGATACGGGGTTCGCGTCAACGCGATCTGCCCGGGCCATATCATGACAGAGATCGTGTATAAGGAGATGGAACGGAACGCAGATCCTCAGGCGTATCTGGACAGGTGTAATCATTATTCCTGGATGGGACGCGGCGGTGAACCGGAGGAGGTCGGAACCGCAGCGCTGTTCCTGGCCAGCTCATGGGCCAGCTATATTACGGGTGTGACGCTGAATGTCTCCGGTGGGATGGAATTCGGAACGATACCCAAATACTATGCCTTTGACGAATCCAATGCGAAAATGAAGGAAATGGCACAGGCAGGGGACGAGAACCGGTAAGATGAGTCAGGGGGACAGGTCCCCCTGACTCATTCTTTTTCTTGAATATTATTTCGTATTTTTGTATAATAGTCCATATAATAATCTTATACTCGGAACAAATTCCGAATAAGGAGGAAAATATGGGAAGAACATTAAAGGACATTCAGGATCTGATCGCAGAAAAAGGGATCCGGATGATCGACTTCAAGCTGACCGATATTGACGGGAGATGGCGGCATGTGAGCATACCGGCTGAACGGCTCGATGATAAGATCATGACGCAGGGCATTGGCTTTGACGGGAGCAATTACGGTTACGCTCCGGTGGAAAACAGCGACATGGTCTTCATACCTGTTCTGGACTCCGCTGTTGTGGATCCTTATACAGATATCCCTACTTTGTCCATGATCGGAGACGTGCGTGTGATCAGCCTGCCTGAGAACAGGCCTTTTGACCAGTATCCCCGCAATGTGGCGGTCCGTGCCCTTGAGTATATGCAGGAGGCCGGTATTGCGGATCAGATGATCATAGGTCCGGAATACGAATTTTATATTTTTGACAGCGTACGGTATAATACCGATTACTACAATATGTTTACAGATATAAAGACCCGCCAGGCTTCATTTGCTTCCGGAGATCCGGATAACAATGGAGGGTATCAGGTATTGCCGGGAAACGGGTATCATACCACACTGCCAAATGACATCCGCAATGACCTCCGCGGAAAAATGTGCCTTACCATGGAGGACTGGGGTATTCAGGTTAAATACCATCATCCCGAGGTGGGCGGGAGCGGCCAGATGGAGATCGAAGTGGAGCTCGGCGATATGCTGAAGCTGGCAGACGATACCATGGCCGTCAAATATATCATCAAAAATGAAGCCCTTAAGGAAGGGGCAACAGCTACTTTTATGCCTAAGCCTCTGGCCGGCGAGGCCGGCAGCGGCATGCATGTACATATGCTGCTGTTGAAGGACGGGAAGCCGGTGTTCTATGACGCGGAAGGATACGCGCAGCTGAGCCGGGAGGCCCATTGGTTCATGGGCGGTCTGCTTTCGCATGCCCGTTCCCTCTGTGCGATCACCAATCCGTCTACAAAATCCTACAAGAGGCAGATACCGGGCTAAGAGGCCCCGCTCACCATCGGTTATGCCATGAGCAACAGGAGCGCGGTCAACCGAATTCCGGCATACGCCAAGACTCCTCAGGCCAAACGTTTCGAACTGCGCAACCCGGATGCTACATGCAATCCTTATTATGCATATGCGGCTATCCTGATGGCCGGACTCGACGGGATCAAAAATCAGATCGACCCACATGAAAAGGGCTGGGGACCTTACGACTTTAACCTTTACAACCTTTCGGACGAAGAGAAAGAAAAGCTGACAGGGCTTCCGGCCACTTACGAAGAAGCGGTCGCCGAGCTTGAGAAAGACCATGAGTATCTGACTGCCGGCGGCGTATTCCCTGAACGACTTCTCAGACAGCTTGTTTCACGCGGAAAAAGAACAGCTTCCATGATCTCAAAGCAGCCGCATCCTATGGAATTTGCCATGTACTATGATCTCTGAGGGTTTGCCGGTTTTGCAGCCGGTTTACCAGAGGGTCTTAATACGTGAGGTGAGTCAGGGGGACAGGTTCCTTGGTGAGTCAGGGGGACAGGTTCCTTGACTCACACGCATG
>JAFWDX010000313.1 GCA_017515945.1 Blautia sp.
CGCATTGAAAGTGCGCCTGGCCTTGGCTGTTGAGCTTTTGTTCCACGCACCTCGCAGTAAATGCGAGGTGCTGACTGAACAGTTACACTCATTTCAGTTTGTCACAAAGATAATGGGATGTTCCTGCTTGATGGATCCGTCCGGCTGATGCAGCTCCACGGTGCCGAAAGCCATCCACGCGATCATGCCGGCCAGGAGCAGGATCACAGCGGCCAGCAGGATCCAGACCGAGGGACGTGTGACACGGATATAGTCGCTCAGCTCCTCCGGCCGGCTGATCTCTTTTAATGCTTTTTCCCGAAAAATACGGCTCATGAGGGACCATCCTTTCTGAAATAAAAAACACTCCCGAAGCGTCTGCCGCGGCAGCGTTTCGAGAGTGTATATGCCCGTGTATACCCGCGCGGCTGACTATACTCGCGTGATCAAATAAATGGAAAATGTACCTGATTTTCCGCGTGATATATGCAGAGGCTCTAAATATATGGAAGCAAAGCATTCCACGTATTAAGACCCGCTGGTACAAATGGAATCAAAGATTCCTGCGCAATAAGCCCCTCGGTATATCAATGTGGCGGCACAGGCTTACCGGGGCGTCCCCCGCCTGTGGCATCATACAGCTCCTCCTGAGAAACGCTGGCAAAGGCCTTCGAAAGGCCCTCCGGCGAAGCCTCTCCCGGCAGTTTCACCTCATTGCCCTGACCCGTATCGCCGTCCGGTTTCCTGCCCGCTATATTTGTCAGCGCCTTTTTGAAATCCTCAGCCTTCATCCGTTAAATCTCCTTTCCTGTCCATCATGCGGACCGTCACATCTCCCGACTCATCTACCACGTATCCGCAGACGTCAGAGCTGTACTCACGCCCATACAGGTCCTTGGCGACGAACCAGCACTCATATTCACCGGCCTCCATGGGGATATCGGTGATCTCCACATCGCCCTCCACCGTTATGCTGCCCCGCGTCTGATCTCCATCAAGGGACAGGGCCGTGATCACGTCGCCGGGCTCCAGGCTCCCGAGATAGCGCCCGGCCATCCCGCTGGCGTGGTCCACACCGTTCCAGACGCCTGAAAGCTCGTAATATCCTCCCTCCGGGTTTTCCTCGTCATACACCCAGCCAAACCGCAGGAAGCAGTCCTTGCCGTTCAGCAGGATGGGAGAGGAAAACACGATATAGTCATCGGTATAGGAAACGACCTGTACATCGAGGGGCATCCCGTCCAGGACCACCTCCACCGCCAGCGCCGGCTGCCAGCCAAAACGCAGCGCCTCCCAGTCGTCCAGCCGGTCCACGTTGTGATCCTCATAGCCGCTGTCCGTGCGCCTGTTGACCACATAAATGTCATAGAAGGACTCGGCAGCGGCAGGGTCGATGGTGACATGGAAAACATCGTCCTCGTCCACAGACCCCGCGTCGGAAAAAGTGACCGCGCCGATGTCCAGGGAGAAAAGCTTCTCAAGCACGGAGGCATACTTTGTAAAAGGAGACATAGCCACATACGCGTCCAGTCCCGCGTCCTTGAGCGTGACCGGATACCAGATGGAAATGCCGGACGCCCCCGTGGTCGCCGTCCCGTACACCCGGTAATCGACCACCTCCTCAATGGCATCCGAGAGGGTGTCCCAGGGCACCTCCTCGGTCCCGTAAGCCTGTGCGCAGCCGTCGGCCAGGCCCTTCAAATCCACGAGATTGGACCGTCCCTCCGAGCCGGAGGAGCCGCCGAAATCCTCAGCCACCTGAGCGCCAAAGGCCAGCATGCGCAGGCTTCCGATACCCAGGCCGACATTCTGCTCCAGGGCCGTATAAACCTCCTCCATCGCCTTCCTGAGCACCGGCAGGCGCTTCAGATCCAGAGCCGCCAGGGTGACCGCGGCGTCCCTCCTGCGCCTGGAGGACTTTTCCTTGTAGCCGTCGCACATGGCCCTCGCCACCGCGCGGGGATCATCTCCGTCCTCACCCATGGCTGCGACGATGGGGGCGTAATCCCATCCGGCGCCGGCCTCGATCTCCTCGGAGGCCACCATCCAGTCCGCATAGTCCGCGAGAGCCACCGCGGTCTCCACCGAACCCATGAGGCATGCATCGAACCCTACTATATCATACGGCTGACCCCCGCGTGCCTCCACGCCCTTCGCTATCGCCTCGCCAAGCTCATCGAGGGAGAGGGCGTCGAAGGAAGCGGTCTCATCGAAGCAGACCCCCTTAAGCGGTCCGCCGCCATGATCCCAGAAGACGACGGCTGTGTGTTCAGCCGGGTACTCTCTCTGGCTGAAATCCAGGAAATCGGCCAGCGTCTCTGATTCTCCCATAAGGCCCTGCTCCGCCATCCCCACTTCGACCGTCTCTCCGTCGCGTACTACCAGACGCAGGCCGTTCTGCGTTTCTTCCGGGTATCGCCACTCCTTCGCGCCGCCCAGCTGTACAAGCACCGTGACGTCGTCGGGGATCGCGGCCTCCGTCAGCTCCGAAAGGGTCTTCGTCGCCCATCCCTGCCGGCTCTCCAGGTTGGAGCCGCACAGGTACAGACAGAGGGTCCAGCTCCGGCCGCCGGGAGATGCAGATGCAGATGCGGGATCGTCGTTTGCCTGTACGGCACCCGCCGCCAAAAAGACCATCAGGACAGCCGCAAGCGCTTTCACAGTTACAATTAAATGTTTATTAGCACTCATCATATATCCTCTGAGCCTTGCCCCTGAATATTAGACATATTAACGGTTTTTCTTTGTTAGATTCAGGATATCATTTTCAATCAGCAGTGTCAATTGAAACACCCTCAGGAACAATCATATCAAAGAGAACACGTACCCATTCACGGTACAACCGGAAGGGGAGACGGGGGACGGTTCTCTGTCTCCTTGGTTCAGGAAATATTGCAAAAAGCCTTGAAGATTAGCTAAAACAGAGTATACTGAAATTAGCTAAAGTAACACATGGAGGTGGAAGTGATGATTGGCGCGACTGCTACAGCGACAGAGATGCAGAATAATTTTGGCCGTTACCTTAATATCGTCATGAACGGTGATGAGGTAATTGTGACCAGAAACGGGAAGCCGGTCGGACGGTTTATCCCACATGACATGGCAGTTTCCTATCTGACCGATTCCCTGACAGGCATCCTGAAGGGGAACACCGATTTAGATCAGGCAAAGGAAGAGAGGCTCAAGGAAAAATATGCGGCTGTTGATTGATGGGAATGTCGTACTGGATGTCCTGCAAAAAAGAGAGCCACATTGTGAGGATTCTTCCAAAATCTGGAAACTCTGTGAAACCGGTATAGCAGAGGGATTCCTCTCGACTCTTACTTTTGTGAACCTTGTCTACGTGATGCGTAAGGAACTTTCCCCGGAGAAAATTGAGGAAGTGCTGGTTAAGTTATCACTTATCTTTCAGTTTACAGAACTTGCCGCATCAGATTTGAGCGGTGCCACCGGAATGCATTGGAGAGACTTTGAAGATGCTCTGCAGGCGATTACGGCAGAGCGGTTACATGCAGACTACATCGTTACCCGGAATGTGAAGGATTTTTCGGGTGGCAGAATCCCTGCCTATACTCCGGCTGAATTGCTTGCCAGGCTTTAAAAAAGGGAGACAGGGGACGGTTCACTGTCTCCGGTTCCCTGTCTCCGTCATCGAATCTAATTTCGACGAATTTATATTCGACGAATTTAGATTGACATATTTGGCATCCTTCAATATACTTTTTTAAAGGATATCATGCTCTTTGATCTTTTTGAGTAACTGTTCAGTCAGCACCTCGCATTTACTGCGACACCGCAGGCGTGCCTTGGCAGGTGCGTGGGATAAAAGTCCAACAACCAAGGCCACACCGAAGGCGTCCCTTGGGAGGCGCACTTCCAATGCGACGAAGGAGCCTGCGCCTGGCCTCGTAACTGTGAAGGAGCTTGTGACTGAACAGTTACCTTTTTGATAGTGTTGGACTCGCAGAAAGGAGGGACTGAATCATGCTGTATTTCAGAAACAGGGAAACAGAAGAATTGGCCGATTTTTCAAAACATCCAAGATACAAGGCCATGGCTGTATACGGGAGGAGACGTGTCGGAAAAACGGCTTTGATTCTTGATTTTTATGAAAAGGATCATGGTAAGCAGATGGTTTATTTCCAGTGCACTTCAATGGACTATGCTGCCTGCCTGCATGATTTTGTCTCTGTTCTGTCTGTGTATAACAGCCTTCTGGAATCTTTGCTTCGGCCGTATACCACATTCAGAGACGTATTTCTCTTTCTTTCTTCAACGCAGTTACAGCACCCAATGCTTATAGTGATAGATGAATTTCCGTTTTTGGCAAAAAGGGACGAGAATGTTGCTGTGGAGTTCCAGTGGATCATCGATCATGCGCTCAGGGATATGAAACTGATCTTAATGGGCTCAAGTATATCTTTCATGCGAAGGCAGATCAGGGAGGAACAGTCTCCGTTGTATGGTCGATTTGATGTGATCCAGGAAATTCTGCCATTTACTTTTTCAGAGGTTCATGAGCTTTTCCCGGATTTTGAAGACGCCATGGAGGTATATGCACAGACGGGCGGAGTAGCGCAATATGTGATGTTTTTTCTTGATTATTCATCTGTCCGCAGAGCATCCGAAAGCCTGCTTTTTAATCGGACTGGGCGATTATTTCTTGAAGCACCGAATCTTTTAATGCAGGAAGTCCGTGACATGACGACTTATGTTTCGATTTTGCGTGTTATAGGCTGTTCCGAAAAAGATTCCGGAAAGATCGCAAAGCAGTCCGGGATAGAACAAAGAAATGTCTATCCATATCTGAACAGGCTGATTGATCTCGGGATTGTATCGCTGATCGATAATCCATTGTCAGGGAAAAAAGAACATCGGTACCGCATTTCCGATCCTTTTTTCCGGTTTTATTATACTTTCCTGGAACCGAATGTATCTCTGATTTCAACGCTCAGGGAGAAGTCACGGGATATTATTTTAAATGAACAATATCATGAATTCCTGGGATTTGTATATGAGGATGTGATTCGGTCAGGATGCTTTCAATTTGCACTTGAAGGCCGTCTTCCTTTTTTTCCCCGGACAGTCGGAAAATGGTGGGGACAATTCAAAAAAGAAGGTGTTGGGAAGGAAACGGAAATTGACATGATCGCTTTCGATGATCAACATCTGATTCTGGGAGAATGTAAATATCGGTCGAAAGCAATGGGAATGCAGGAATTGAATCTGCTTATGATGAAAGCACAGTTTGTGCCTGCGAAAGGACGGGAACTTTATTATCTGCTGGCAAGCAAGGCCGGATTTACGGAGGATATCCTGTCTCTCAAGGATCCACATGTGATTTTGATTGGGAGACAGGAGACAGAGAACCGTCCCCTGTCTCCTTTGAGGAACCAGAACCTCTCTAAAATTAACCAGATTATCTGATACTACTTATCATTACCGTCTTTACGGTATATACTTATCCTGAACGTAAAGGAGGGGAGGTGCAGGTATGGCAACAAAAGCTATGAACTTCAAAATGGATGAAGCGGAAATTCTTGATATGAAGCACGTCGCCAGTGTATTCAATATGTCTGTCACAGATTTGATAAAAAACGCAGTTAAAGAATATATCGCTGAACTCAAGACAGATCCTTTCTACCGATTGACTGCAAATGTTCAGGACGCTTCTGATGAAGAATCCAGGGAAATTCTAAATGAAATCGAAGAATTGTCCGATGATGACCTGACCATTGTATCCACAAAACGTTTTTCCGTTTGAGCGGAGGACAGTCGATGGACAAAAGAACTGGATTAAGCTATGAAATACAGTACACAAAGGCTGCAGATAAATTTCTGAAATATCACGAGGATATAAGGAAGCAATATGAAGACTCTATCAGAGAACTGCTTATTGGGGATCATCCGGAGAAAGTTGATGTTAAACGGATCAAAGGAAAACGAAATGATTACTACCGTATCAAGCTCGGAGGCTATAGAGTAATATACGCTGTCATAAATGGAAAAATCATAGTGATCAGCACACTCCTGGC
>JAFWDX010000314.1 GCA_017515945.1 Blautia sp.
AAAGGAGCCTGCGCCTGGCCTCGTAACTGTGAAGGAGCTTGAGACTGAACAGTTACAAGCTGTTTTTCTGTGCATCTGATCCCGTGGTATACAAGATTTCAGGCGGCTGTCTGAGGACAGCCGCCTTACTGCAAAGGGAGAAAATATATGGGCAATTTTGCAGAAAAGCATCCAAAGGCGGCTCAGTGGATCCGTGAGGGCGGCCTGTTTCTGATCTTCAGTTATGTGGTCACTTTCCTGAAATGGGGTCTGCTGACTTTCCTCCCTGGTCTGTTCCACGGGCTGGTAGGAGATGTGGCCTGGGCATGGCCCGGGCTCGATGTAAAACTGTTCGGTGTTCCTCTGACACTGGCCGTAATCGGCAACAGCCTTGCGGATGGCGGTCTGGCTTTCACACTGGCCAATTTCACTTCGATCATCATCGGTGAATGCATCAACTTCCCCCTTCAGCGAAATGTCACCTTCCGGAGCAAGGGACCGGTTCTGCCTCAGATCTTGTGTCATTTTGCCGGTGCGCTCGGCGTCTTCTTTGTCATGAATCTCTTCACCTGCATATGGAATCCTGTGACAGCCGCCTTAAAAGCACCTGACTGGCTCCGGAACATCGGCACCACGGTAGTTACCGGAGGCGTCTCGATGGTCATTATCTTTGCGATTGACAAAACGATCTTCGCACCTGGTTTCGGAAAGAAAAAAGGAGAAGCATAAGATATGGGAATCAAGCATGCAGACATCATTTCAAAGCTTTCACTGGACGAAAAATGTTATTTTCTGTCCGGACGTGATTTTTGGTCGACATACAGTTTTGAAGCAAAGGGCGTTCCCAGCATCATGCTGTCGGACGGCCCTCACGGCATCCGCAAACAGGAAGGAGCCGGAGACCAGCTTGGACTGAACGGTTCCGTTCCGGCTACATGTTTCCCGACTGCCGCGACGATCGCAAACAGCTGGGATCCTGCCCTGGGCGAAGAGATCGGCAGGAATCTCGGTGAAGAGGCAGCATGCCAGGAAGTGGCTGTACTGCTCGGTCCGGGACTCAATATTAAAAGAAGCCCTCTGTGCGGACGTAACTTTGAGTATTTTTCGGAGGATCCGTACCTGGCCGGGAAGATGGCGGCAGGCTATATCCGCGGCATTCAGGAAAACGGTGTTTCCGCCTGCCCAAAGCATTTCGCAGCCAACAACACGGAGCTGCGCCGGCAGGCCAGCAATTCCGTGGTGGATGAACGGACCTTCAGAGAGATCTACCTGACAGGCTTCGAAATTGCTGTAAAGGAAGCTCATCCGAAGAGCATCATGTCCTCCTACAATGAGATCAACAGTGTTTATGCCAATGAGAACCCTCATCTGCTGCAGGAGATCCTGAGAGATGAATGGGGATTTGACGGATTTGTCGTCTCCGACTGGGGGGCCGGGAATGACTTTGTGGAAGGCGTCCGGGCAGGTTCTCATCTGGAGATGCCTACGACCGGAGGAGATTCCGCTGAACAGCTGATCCGTGCCGTCAAGGAAGGCAGGATTGAGGAAGCGATGGTGGACCGCCGGGTGGATGAACTGCTCGATGTGGTATTGTCCACACACAAGGCTCTGCAGCCGTACAAAGGCAAATCCTTTGACGTGGAAGCGCATCATGCGGCGGCTATGAAGGCCAGTGAAGAAAGTATCGTCCTGCTGAAAAATGACGGAAACATCCTCCCGTTAAAGGCAGGCACAAAGGTCGCAATCATCGGCGATTTTGCCGACGAACCCCGTTACCAGGGCGCAGGCTCCTCTGTAGTCAAGCCCACAAAGCTGGACAGTGCCATGAAGGTCGTCGGAGATTTCCCGCTTGAGGTCGTCGGATTTGAAAAAGGGTATCCCAGGGTCGGCGCCGGAGATGCAAAAATGAAAGCGGCGGCTGTGGAGCTGGCGAAAAAGGCGGATATTGTCCTCCTGTATCTTGGACTGGACGAGATTTCCGAATCCGAAGGCATTGACCGGCAGCATATGAAGCTGCCTTCCAGCCAGATCGAACTGCTTAATGAGGTTGCGGCAGTCAATGAAAATGTCGTGATCGTCATGTCGGCCGGATCTGCCGTGGAGATGCCCTGGCTGGATAAATGCAAGGCCATGGTCTATGGCTATCTCTGTGGCCAGGCCGGTGCCGCGGCCGTTCTCAAGGTGATCACAGGCCAGGTAAATCCGTCAGGTAAGCTGTCCGAGTCCTATCCTGTATCCTATGAGGACGTATCCAGTGAGCCTTATTTCCCTGCTGAGGAGCGCTCGGTCGAATACCGTGAGGGCTTGTATGTCGGGTACCGGTATTTTGAGACTGTGGGAACGAAAGTACTGTTCCCGTTTGGCTATGGCCTGTCCTATACCACCTTCGAATACAGCGATGTGCAGGTATCTGATAAAGAGGTTTCCTTCACTCTTTCCAATACAGGAAATGTTGACGGAGCCGAGGTGGCACAGGTGTATGTCAGCGCTAAGGCACCCAGGGTGTATCGTCCAAAGAAGGAACTGAAAGGATTTGCAAAGGTCTTTCTGAAGGCAGGAGAGAGCCGCCAGGTGACCATTCCCCTGGATGACAAGGCATTCCGCTACTTTAATACAAAGACAAACCGGTTCGAGATCGATGGCGGCGAGTACGAGATCCTGGTCGGTGCCAGTGTGGCGGATATCCGCCTGTGCGGTACGGTCACAGTGAAGGGAACCGATGCACCGCTTGCCCTTGAGATTTCCGAACTTCCCAGCTATCAGAGCGGTGATATCAAAAATGTGTCCGATGAGGAGTTTACAAAGCTGCTCGGCCATCCGATCCCGGACGGCAAGTGGACAGGCAAACTGCGGATGAATGACGCCATCGCCCAGCTTTACTATGCAAAGAGTCTGAAGGGGCGGCTGGTCGGCAAGATCCTGCAGAACATCCTCAACTCCAGCATGGCTAAGGGCAAGCCGGATCTGAACATCATCTTTATCACGAACATGCCCTTCAGGGCAATCGGCAAGATGGCGGGCGGTATGGTTTCACAGAAGATGTGCGAGAGTATCGTCACCATCGTGAACGGACATGCGATCGCCTTCTTTAAGGGACTGGGAGGCCTGATCGCGGGATTCTTCCGGCAGAGGAAGGTGCAGAAGAAAGCGAAGAGCTTCCACTGAAGAGCCAGTCATAAATGAATGAGATCCATTTACCTGCCGTGTGTACAGACGAAAACAGGGGACGGTTCTCTGTGTGGTATCACACAGAGAACCGTCCCCTTACTGATCAACGGAGATGGAGGGATTTGAACCCTCGCACCGGTTGCCCGGCCTACCGCATTTCGAGTGCGGACCCTTCAGCCACTTGGGTACATCTCCACATACCTGAAGCATTCTCTTCAGGCAGAAAATATTATAGATGGTGCCTGTTCATTTGTCAATGCAGGATTTTTCGTAACTGTTCAGTCACAAGTTACCCACAGTTACGAATTATTCAGATCTCCCAGAACCAGACTTTTTCAGCGGCCTTTTTTCTGGGATTCTTGATCACAAGCTCCGGACTCTTGGTACTGACCTTGGTATCCGCATCGATGGAGGCCGTAATGAAGGTATTACCGGCGACGATGCTGTTGGCGCCGATGACGGTATCTCCTCCGAGTACCGTGGAGTTGGCATAGATCGTCACATGGTCCCCGATCGTGGGATGACGCTTTATATTGGCCAGAGCCTGCCCCATGCGCGTGGAGAGCGCACCCAGGGTTACACCCTGATAGAGCTTGACATAATTACCGATGACCGTAGTCTCACCGATGACAACGCCGGTTCCGTGATCGATAAAGAAATATTCACCGATCGTTGCCCCTGGGTTGATATCGATCCCCGTACGGCTGTGCGCATGCTCGGTCATGATCCTGGGAATGAAAGGTACTTTCTCCAGGTAGAGCACATGCGCCAGCCTGTACACATAGATGGCATATAACCCCGGATAGGAAAAAATGATCTCTTCCTTGCTTTTGGCAGCAGGGTCACCGTCAAAACCGGCCTGGACATCCTTTAACAGCAGCTCCTGAACCTGAGGCAGGCTTTCAAAAAAAGACGCGGTGACCTCATCTGCACGCACCGAGGTATCCTCATCCTCTTCGCTGAAGTAGGAAAAAGCGATGCCGATCTGAGTGCGAAGCCTGTCATAAAGCGCGTTCAGTCTGGACCCTGCGAAATACTCCGGAAACTCCATGGAGCAGGAATCATTTCCGAAGTATCCGGGAAAGACGACCGCACGCAGCTCCTTGATGATCGCAATGATCTCGTCTCTGCTGGGCAGACAGCGCCCGCCCCTGGCCATAAAAAGTTCTTCGTTACGATAATTGTCCGTAAGTCTTTCTACGGTTTTCAGGATCGCTGATTTTTTGTCGGTCATAATTTCCCTCCGCCCTCTGTGCCCGTAACTGTTCAGTCACTGGCTTCTTCACAGTTGCTGTGCTTCATAATGTGCTTTAATACTATTCAGAGTATCTTATCGCATGGAACATGTGAAGTCAAGCGCAGGCATTGAAGTGACAGGGGTGTTTCATGATGAGTCACGGGGACAGGTTCCCTGACTCACTATTGACAAAGCCGGAGTTTTAGAGTAGACTTTACCAGACTAAAGTCAAGTCCCCGATGGTTTGTTTCATTGCCGGTTCAACTTCATCATTGTATGACGGAACTGTCTGTGACAGCCTTTTTTTGTACATACAGTTTCCTGAAGACACCGGCGCAAGAGTTTTACAAGGAGAGACTTAATAATGAGAAGCATTAAACTGATCGACATCACACTCAGAGAATCCAACGCTTTCAGAGAAAGCGCGCTCAGCTTTAAAGAAAAGCTGGAGGTCGCCCGGGGACTGGACCGACTCCGGGTGGATGCGCTCGAGCTGCCTCCGATTGCCACAGGTAAAGCGGATCAGCTGTCCAACAAGACCATAGCATCTGTCGTCAACTGCGCCCTGACAGCCGCCGTTGACATGACAGGCAGTTCCGTGGAGGAGACCTGGGAGAGTATCCGGATGGCAAAACATCCGCGGCTCAATGTACTGGCTCCCACGTCTCCCGTTCAGATGGAATATATGGCGCACAAAAAGGCGCCGGCCATGCTGGAAGCGATCACCGAGACAGTAAAGAAATGCCGCTTCTTCTGTGAAATTGTAGAATTTTCCGCTCTGGACGCTACACGTGCCGAAAGAGACTTTTTATATAAAGCACTGGATGCCGCCGTGCAGGCCGGCGCGAGCCGTGTCACACTGTGTGATTCCGCGGGGATCTTTCTCCCGGATGAATTCGCCGCATTTGTCAGCGAGGTGAGGAGCAATGTGCCCTCACTGGAAAACATTGATATCTGTGTGCAGATCAGCGATGAGATGAATATGGCCGCAGCCTGTGCCGCCGCCGCAGTCAAAGCCGGGGCGGTAGGAGTGAAATGCACTGTGACGAGTGCGGGCTATCCGACTCTTGAGCAGATGAGCCGGTTTATCCGCGTAAAAGGCGTGGATCTGGACATCAACAGCGGACTGCGCGTGACCGAGCTTTCCCGTACGATCTCCACCCTCAGCCATCTGCTGGAGACGCAACGCACAGAAACCTCTTCCTTTGATACGGTCGTGGGAAATGATATTTCCGGTGTCTGCCTGAGCGAGAATGATCAGATCTCCGATGTGATCAGCGTCGTACGCCAGCTTGGTTATGAACTCTCAGACGAGGACTATGCCAAGGTGTATGAAGCGTTCCGCCGCGTGGCTGTCAAAAAGAGCTTTGTCGGCACCCGTGAGCTGGACGCCATTGTGGCCAGCACCGCCATGCAGGTGCCCACGACCTATCGGATCGAACGCTATGTCATCAACAGCGGCAATATTATTACAGCTACGGCCAACCTTACCCTGGAAAAAGACGGACAGAAGTTCCGCTCCGTGGCGATCGGAGATGGCCCTGTGGATGCCGCGTTCCTGGCGATCGAGCAGATCATCGGCCATCACTATGAACTGGACGATTTCCAGATCCAGACGGTCACAGAAGGCCGTGAAGCCATGGGAAGCGCGCTCGTCAAGCTGCGCGCGAACGGCAAGCTTTATTCCGGAAACGGGATCTCCACCGATATCATCGGCGCGTCGATCCGTGCCTATATCAGTGCCCTCAACAAGATCGTGTATGAAGAAGGCTGAAAAGTCAGGACAGGAGGGTATGATATATGAAGCTTTCGTTTTCTATTCAGAACTGGTCCGGCATTTCGTGGAATGAGCTCTGCGCGGTTGCCTCGGATGTGCGGATCCAGGGTGTTGAAATATATGATGTGAAAAGTCCTGTCTTTGCAGGCAAGGATTCTCCCGCAAATCCTGAAATGGCCGCTGCCGCCAGACGCAGCCTGGTCCGTCAGAATCTGCAGGTTCCCTGTGTGGATACGGTAATGGATTTTACCGATCCGGCCTTTGCGGATGAATTTGAAAATGTCCTCACCATGGCGGTTAATCTCGGCATCAGCTACATCGCTTTGCATACCCGGTGTGAGGATACATCGGTATGCGAAGCTTCTCTGCAGAGATTCATGGAACGCATAGCGGATACCAGAGTCGTACTGCTGGTGGAATCCACCGGTGAATATGCGGATACCGCAAAGCTCCGTGACCTGCTCAACCGGTTTGCGGATGACAGACTGGGCGCGGTATGGGACATGTATGCCACGTATGTCCGGGGCAAGGAGGACGCGGAGACGACCATAACAAATCTCGGCGCGTATGTACGCCATGTGCATGTGCATGATTTTCGCTGGGACGACGGGGCTTTTGTCCCCGAGCTGATCGGTGACGGGTCCCTGCCCATGAAGGATATGATGAACGCCCTTCGTTCGGTCAATTATGACGGTTTCATTTCCCTGCAGTGGGATCCGGACTGGATCGAGGGGTTGGGCGACCTGGAGATCATCCTGATTCATTTCGCTACATGTATGGGCCGCTTTGAGAGTACGAGGCTGCATCGCCGTCACCATTACTGGAACAATGCGCATACCGGAAAATATGTCTGGAAGAAGGAAGAGTTGATCGACAAGACCTTCCCCCAGGTGCTGGACACCATGGTCAATGAATTCCCGGATCAGCTTGCGATCAAATTTACGACCCTTGATTACACTCGTACGTACCGCCAGTTCAGGGACGACGTGGATGAATTTGCCCGCGCGCTGGTATCGCTGGGAGTGCGTGCAGGCAGCAAGGTCACCATCTGGGCGACCAATGTACCCGCCTGGTTTCTTACCTTCTGGGCCAGCACAAAGATCGGCGCGGTTCTGGTGACCATGAATACGGCGTACAAGATCCATGAAGCGGAATATCTGCTGCGTCAGTCGGATACCCATACGCTGGTCATGATCGACGGTTACAGGGATTCCAACTATAAAGAGATCATCAACGAACTGTGCCCGGAGCTGGCCTCCAATAAGCCCGGACAGCCGTTGCACGCCCGCCGGCTTCCCTTCCTGCGCAACGTGATCAGCGTGGGCTTTCGTATGCCCGGCGCCCTGACCTGGGAGGAATCTCTCGAGTATGCCAGCCGGACGCCCATGGCCGAGATTACCCGTATGGCCAGTGCGGTCAATGTCAATGATGTCTGCAACATGCAGTATACGTCCGGCACGACCGGATTCCCCAAAGGCGTCATGCTGACGCATTATAATATTGTAAATGACGGCAAGAGCATCGGCGACGGCATGGATCTGTCCACGGCGGACCGCATGATGATCCAGGTGCCCATGTTCCACTGCTTCGGGATGGTGCTGGCCATGACGGCCACCATGACCCATGGAGGAACGATCCTGCCGATTCCCTATTTCAGCCCGAAATCGTCCCTTGCATGCATCAACAATGAACATATAACGGCCTTTCATGGTGTGCCGGCGATGTTCATCGCCATGCTGCAGCATCCGGATTTCCCAAAGACGGATTTCAGTTACATGCGTACCGGCATCATGGCCGGAAGTCCCTGCCCGATCGCGGTCATGCGCGATGTGGTTGAAAAGATGCACATGCCTGAGATCGTTATCGTATACGGACAGACAGAGGCATCTCCGGGCTGTACGATGAGCCGGACGACAGATTCTCTGGAGGTCCGTGTGACGACGGTCGGGAGAGCATTCCCGGAGATCGAGTGCAAGATTGTGGATCCCGAAACCGGGGAAGACTGCCCGGATGAGGTGATCGGTGAATTTGTGGCCCGCGGCTACAATATCATGAAAGGGTATTATAAGATGCCCAAAGCCACCGCCTCGGCCATCGACAAAGATGGATGGCTCCATACAGGCGATCTGGCCTGCCGGACTCCGGAGGGGAATTACAGGATTACCGGGCGGCTTAAGGATATGATCATTCGTGGTGGTGAAAATATTTATCCCAAGGAGATCGAAGAATTTATCTATACCCATCCAAAGGTGAGCGACGTACAGGTCATCGGCGTACCCGACCAGGCGATGGGTGAGAAGATCATGACCTGCATCATCCTCAAAGAAGGCGAGACCATGACAGAACAGGAAATGAAGCAGTATGTTCTGGATCATATGGCAAAACACAAGGTGCCGAAATATATCGACTTTGTCGACGGATTCCCGATGAATGACGCCGGGAAGATCCAGAAATACAAAATGCGAGAGCAGGCGGTGGAAAAACTGGGCCTGCAGAAGGCGGCGTCGATCGAGACGGCCTGATCTATGATACCTGTTCAGTCTGACTGGACAGGTATTATTTTTTATACTCGCATAAATCAGGAGAAAAAAGATGTACAGAATCGTGGACAGTCATTGTCATATTTATCCGGATGGGATCGCCCGAAAAGCCGTTAAGGCTGTGGACAGATTTTACGACGGTCTGCCGGCCGATCATCACGACGGAACGGTATCTACTTTGCTGGATTCCGGACGTGCATGCGGGATCTCTCATTTTATCGTACATTCAGTGGCTACCACACCACATCAGGTTTCCTCCATCAATCATTTTATCGCACGCAGTGTTGCAGAGTCCGATGGACGCATGACCGGGATGGGTACCATGCATCTGGAGAGTGGTGACCTGGAAAGAGACCTGGATGAGATCATCGGTCTTGGCCTCAAGGGCGTCAAACTCCATCCTGATATCCAGAAATTCAATGTGGATGATATACAGGCCATGCGGATCTTTGAGATGTGTGAGGATAAAGGGCTTCCGGTCTGTGTACATACGGGTGATTACAGATACGATTATTCTAATCCGCCCCGAGTGGCCCGGGTCCTGCGGGCTTTCCCCAGGCTGAAATTTATTGGGGCTCATTTCGGCGGATGGAGCGTATGGGACGAGGCGATCAGGATCCTGCCCGATTTTCCAAACCTGATGGTGGATACATCCTCCACTTTCCACTGGAAGGAACCGGAGGCTGTCCGGGAAATGATCTATATTTACGGGCCGGAGCGGGTCATGTTCGGTACGGACTATCCGCTCTGGTATCAGGATCCGGATCTGGCTTATATGAGAACACTCAACCTGAAGCCGGAAGAGTTTGAAAAAATCTTCTGGAAAAATGCTGCGGAGCTATTTCACATCGACTTCGGTGACTGAACAGTTGGCGGTTACCGTAAAACCTAATGGAGACAGACAGATGAACGACAACAAAAAAACATATGTAACGATGGACGGGAATGAGGCAGCGGCTTATATTGCCTATGCATTTACCGAGATCGCGGCAATCTATCCGATCACTCCGTCTTCACCCATGGCCGGAAAAACGGACGTATGGTCTGCCAAAGGCAGGAAAAATCTGTTCGGGCAGCAGGTGCAGCTGATGGAGATGCAGTCCGAGGCAGGTGCCTGCGCAGCTGTACACGGCGCGCTGCAGACAGGGGCGCTGGCCACCAGTTATACATCATCACAGGGACTGATGCTGATGATCCCGGTCATGCACCGGATCGCAGGCGAACGTCTGCCGGGTGTGCTGCATGTGGCTGCGAGAACCGTAGGCACACATGCCATGTCGATCTTTGGCGATCATTCGGACGTGATGAACTGCCGACAGACCGGATTTGCCATGCTGGCCACCGGCAGTGTGCAGGAGGTCATGGATCTGGCAGGGGTCGCTCATCTGGCCGCTGTCAGGGGCAGGGTTCCCTTTATGCATTTCTTTGATGGCTTTCGGACGAGCCATGAGATCGACAAAGTGGAGCAGATCGATTACGAAGACCTGCGGGGCATGCTGGATTATGAAGCCCTCGATGCATTCAGAGCCCATGCACTCAATCCGGAGCATCCGATGATCCGTGCCACGGTGCAGAATCCGGACATCTATTTCCAGGTCCGTGAGGCCAATAATACCGCTTATGAACAGCTTCCGGATATTGTGGAAGATTATATGGGCAGGATCAATGAGCTGACCGGTCGGGATTATCACGTATTCAACTATTATGGCGCACCGGATGCGGACAGAGTCATCGTAGCCATGGGATCTGTCTCAGGGTGCATCTGCGAAGTGGTGGATGCGCTCAACGCGGCAGGGGAGAAGGTCGGCTTTATTCAGGTTCATCTTTTCCGTCCCTTTGATATCTCACGATTTACTGCCGCCATACCTGCCACCTGCAAGGCCGTTGCCGTACTGGACCGCACAAAGGAAATGGGCAGTGCCGGCGAACCTCTTTATCAGGATGTATGTACTGCTCTGCGAGGAAGAAATGATCTGGTGGTGGTCGGAGGACGGTATGGCCTTTCCTCAAAGGATACAGCCCCGTCTCAGATCGTGGCGGTCTATGAGAATCTTCGCGCTGCTTCTCCGGTGAACAGCTTTACCATCGGGATCATTGACGATGTGACGCACCGGTCTCTGCCGGAAAAAGGCGCCTTTTATCCTGAAAATGACGGCGTCGTGAGCTGCAAATTCTGGGGCCTGGGCTCAGATGGCACCGTCGGAGCCAACAAAAATACCGTGGAGATCATCAACAGTCATACCGCAAAATTTGCCCAGGCTTATTTTGAATATGACGCAAAGAAATCCTACGGAATCACAAAGAGCCATCTGCGTTTTGGAGACAGTCCGATCCGCTCATCCTATTATGTGAAGCGCGCGGATTTTGTGGCGTGTCATAATCCGACATATATTGAGAGATATGACATCGCCGAGGAGGTAAAGGACGGAGGCATCCTGCTCCTGAACTGCCCGTGGGAGGGCGCTGAACTGGAAAAGCACCTGCCAGCGCATACAAAACGTGAGATCGCGTCCCGCCACATTCGTTTTTACACGATCGACGCCGTGAAAATCGCGGGAGAGCTTGGTCTTGGAAATCACTTCAATATGGTACTGCAGTCGGCGTTCTTCCATCTGATGCCGGTCATCCCGGTGGATGAGGCCGTCGGTTATATGAAAGACGCAGCGGCAAAGACATATTTTGCAAAGGGCGAAGAGGTCGTGGCGAAAAATCTGGCGGCGATCGATGCCGGAAAGGACGGCCTGAAGGAGGTCGCGGTTCCTGAAAGCTGGAAGGACACCCAGGATCCGCCGGCACAGCAGCGCAATGTCCCCGAGGTGGTGACAAAGATCCTGGAGCCGCTCAATGACCAGAAGGGTGATGATCTGCCGGTCAGCGCCTTTGAAAAATACATCGACGGAGTCATGGACATGGGCCTGACGGCTTATGAAAAACGCGGGATTGCGATCCGCGTGCCTGTATGGGATCCGGATAAATGCATTCAGTGCAATAAGTGCAGCTATGTCTGTCCGCATGCGGTGATCCGTCCCTATCTGCTGACAGAGAAAGAAAAAGCGTGTGCGCCTGAGGGAATGAAGACTGCGAATGCAAAAGGCAAGCAGGCAGAAGGTCTGTATTTTGCCATGCAGATCAGCGCTCTCGACTGCACGGGCTGCGGAAGCTGTGCCAATGTATGTCCCGCAAAGGAAAAAGCGTTGACCATGACCGCGGCCGCGGATGTGCCGGATACCGGCGATGCCTGGGAATATGCGCTCTCACTGCCGGATAAAGGGGATATCTTTGATCCGTATACGGTCAAAGGCAGCCAGTTCCGCCGGCCGCTTCTGGAGTTCAGCGCAGCCTGTGCCGGCTGTGGAGAAACACCCTATGCAAAACTGCTGACCCAGCTGTACGGAGACCGCGTGTACTGGGCAAATGCCACCGGCTGTTCACAGGCCTGGGGCAGCGCGATGCCTGGTATTCCATATACCACCAATCCGGAAGGAAGGGGACCTGCCTGGTCCAACTCCCTGTTTGAAAATAATGCCGAATTCAGTCTGGGCATGGTCCTTTCCGTGCGCCAGCAGAGGGAAGCCCAAAAGATGAGGATCGAGGCCTACAGGGAACAGACGGAGAATGAGACCGTGCGTGGGGCGATCGACGGCTGGCTGCAGACCTATGAGGATATCGACGCCAATGCGGCAGCGAGCCGGGATCTTATCGCCGCTCTGGAAACATGTGGTGACGAAGCTGCGGATACGATCCTGCGTTATAAAGACCAGATCTCCAAAAAGACCTTCTGGATGTATGGCGGCGACGGCTGGGCTTATGATATCGGTTTCGGCGGTCTGGATCATGTCATCGCCAGCGGAGAGAATGTCAATGTGCTGATCGTGGATACAGAAGTTTACTCTAACACCGGTGGCCAGTCCAGTAAAGCTACCCCCATCGGCGCAGTGGCTCAGTTCGCGGCTGCCGGCAAAAAACGTCCCAAGAAGGACATTGGCGGCATGCTTATGACATATGGGAATGTATATGTGGCACAGGTGGCCATGGGCGCGGATAATGCGCAGCTTGTCAAGGCCATTAGGGAGGCACAGGAATACAACGGGCCGAGTGTGATCGTCGCCTATGCGCCCTGCCAGAGCCATGGACTGAAATGCGGCATGGATAAGGTACAGGATGAGATGAAACGGGCCGTGGATGCAGGATACTGGTATCTGTACAGATACAATCCGGACGCAGAAAAGAAATTTACACTTGACTCTAAGGCTCCGTCGATTCCTTATGAGGATTTCCTGGGAGGAGAAGTCCGTTACGCTTCCCTGCTGAGGACTTTCCCGGATAACGCAAAGCAGCTCTTTGCGGAAGGGGCCAGATTGTCAAAGGAAAAATATGACAGCCTGAAAAATATTGAGGACAGGAGCTGAAGCTTTGCCTGTCATATACACACTTCTGTTTACGTGACAAGATAATAATTGCCGGACAGAGACGATCCGCCGCATTCTGGTTCAGACTGAACCAGGGTGCGGCGGATTGTTGCGTCATAACTGAGTA
>JAFWDX010000315.1 GCA_017515945.1 Blautia sp.
AGAATGAGTCAGGGGGACAGGTTCCTTGACTCATTCAGATGAGTCAAGGATGATCCATTTATATACGGCAGATGTAACTGTTCAGTCACAAGCTCCTTCACAGTTACGAGGCCAGGCGCGGGCTCCTTTCGTCGCATTGGAAGTGCGCCTGGCCTTGGCTGTTGAGCTTTAGTTCCACGCACCTGCCAAGGCACGCCTGCGGTGTCGCAGTAAATGCGAGGTGCTGACTGAACAGTTACCAGATTTCTAAGACACTCTGGTATATAAGAAAGGGGAAAGGGACACATGGCAATTTTGGTAACAGGCGGAGCCGGCTATATCGGCAGCCATACAGTAGTGGAACTCCAGAACGCCGGCTATGACGTAGTGGTCATGGACAATCTGAGCAACTCCAGCGAGAAATCTCTCGCACGCGTAGAAAAGATCACGGGTAAGCCGGTGCCGTTTTACAAGGCGGATATCCGTGACAGAGAGGCACTGGAAGAAATCTTTTCAAAGGAATCCATTGATTCCTGTATTCATTTCGCGGGTCTTAAAGCCGTGGGCGAATCCGTCGCCAAGCCCTGGGAATACTATGAGAATAATATTTCCGGAACATTGATCCTGGTGGACGTGATGAGAAAGCATGGCGTCAAAAACATCATTTTCTCATCCTCCGCGACGGTTTATGGTGATCCGGCTGTCATTCCGATCACCGAGGAATGCCCGAAGGGACAGTGCACCAACCCGTATGGCTGGACGAAGTCCATGCTGGAGCAGATCCTTTCCGATATCCAGAAAGCGGATCCGGAGTGGAATGTATGCCTGCTGCGTTACTTTAATCCGATCGGCGCCCACAAGAGCGGGACGATCGGAGAAAACCCCAACGGCATTCCTAACAACCTCATGCCGTATATCACACAGGTGGCAGTCGGCAAGCTGAAGGAACTGGGCGTTTTCGGAAACGACTATGACACCCATGACGGTACCGGCGTGCGTGACTATATCCATGTCGTGGACCTGGCGAAGGGACATGTCAAAGCACTCAAAAAGCTGGAGGACAAGTCCGGCCTGAGCATTTACAACCTGGGTACCGGCACCGGTTACAGCGTGCTGGATATCGTAAAGAACTTTGAAGAGGCGACAGGTGTAAAGATCCCATATCAGATCAAGCCCCGCCGTCCCGGCGATATCGCCGTCTGCTACGCGGATCCGGCCAAGGCTGAACGTGAGCTGGGATGGAAGGCTGAGAATGGGATCCGGGAGATGTGCGCGGATTCCTGGCGCTGGCAGTCAAATAACCCGAACGGGTACGAGGAGTAACGGTCAGGGGGACAGGTTCCTGCGAGTCAGGAACCTGTCCCCATTTACTTTCTTATCTGTACAATCTGTTCTTCTCAAATTTCGGCTCGCATGTCAGATCGATCCCGAGCTTGCGGAAGGCCAGGATGTCCACCGATGAAAGCATCACGGATGTATGGGCCTGGCATCCTTTGAGCATCGGCAGCTGGTCCAGCGCGAGCTTTGCCTCCGGATCGTCTGCCGCGCTGATGGACAGGGCGATCATGGTCTCGTCCATGTGAAGCCTCGGGTTATGGCTGCCGAGATAGGCCGTCTTGAGCCGCTGGATGGGGTAGATGGCGTGCGGCGAGATAAGGTGCGCTTCATCCCGGATCCCGGCGAGAGCCTTGAGAGAATTCAGCAGCAGGGCGGAGGAAGCTCCGAGCAGCTCGGAGGTCTTGCCGGTGATGATCCGTCCGTCTGCCAGCTCCAGGGCTGCAGCCGGTCCGCAGGTCTCCTTTTCGCGTTCAAGGGCAGCAGGGACCACGCGCCGGTCTGTCTGGACGACGTGGGCCTGGTTCATGAGCAGCTCGATCTTGAATACCTCTTCTTCACGATTTTCACCGCAGACCATGGCGTCCATGGCCTTGTAATAGCGACGGATAATCTCCTGACGCGAGGCTTCTTTGCATACCTCGTCGTCCACGATGCAGTTGCCGACCATGTTCACGCCCATATCTGTAGGCGATTTGTAAGGACAGGTACCTGTGATCTTTTCAAACATGGCCTGCAGCACGGGGAAGACTTCTACATCCCGGTTGTAATTGACTGTAGTGATCCCGTATGCCTCAAGATGGAAGGGGTCGATCATGTTGACGTCATTGAGATCCGCGGTGGCCGCTTCATACGCCAGGTTGACCGGATGCTTGAGCGGGATGTTCCAGATGGGAAAGGTCTCGAACTTGGCATAGCCGGCGTTGATGCCGCGCTTATATTCGTGATAGACCTGGGAGAGACAGGTGGCCATCTTTCCGCTGCCGGGGCCCGGAGCCGTGACGACCACGAGCGGCCGGCTGGTCTTTATATATTCGTTTTTTCCGTAACCCTCATCGCTGACGATCAGGGAGGTATTGTTCGGGTATCCGGGAATTGTGTAATGCAGATAGACCGGAATGCCTTCTTTTTCCAGGTATTTGCGGAAATTGTCGGCGCTCTCCTGACCGGCGTAGCGGGTGATGCATACGCTTCCCACGTACAGGCCCCGCCCTCTGAAGGAATCGATGAGCCGCAGCACGTCATCGTCATAGGTAATGTCCAGGTCGCCGCGCACTTTATTCTTGTCGATGTCCGCGGCTGAGATCACGATGACGATCTCGGCCTGATCCGCCAGCTGCATCAGCATGCGCAGCTTGCTGTCCGGTTCGAAACCCGGCAGCACGCGGGAGGCATGGTAGTCGTCAAAAAGCTTGCCTCCGAACTCCAGATACAGCTTGTTTCCGAATTTCCCGATCCTTTCACGGATGTGCTCTGACTGCAGCTTTACATACTTTTCATTGTCAAATCCGATTTTCATGTGTGGACTCCTTATGAGGGGTGGAACGGCACAGCGGGCCGTCTTTTGTGTACACGTCAGGAATAACAAACATTCAAAAGTATACTATATTTTAAAGAATTAGAACAGAGGGATTTTTGTCCAAATGAATGGCAATTCTTTGTGGATTGTGGTAATATTTACCCATGCATTCCGTTTTGTTTTTCACTGCATCGGAATCATGCATATCATGAGATCCGGAAATCATGGATTTTATGGTGTAAAAGTGTAACTGTCCAGTCACCTGCTTCCATATCAGCTGCTGCGGAGGTATTGGAAAAAGCTGCGCCGGAGGTGTTCTTCCGGAGGAGCCTGTGACTGAATCAGCTGCCAGACCCTTATGATTTATGGATTCATAAAAGGAGTGAGAGAATGAAAAGGAAACTGATATTTCCGGTGATACTGTTGTTTATGCTGACCATGCTGCTTCAGGCGCCCGTACTTGCTGCGGATGTGAGGTATGCGGACAGGGATATCGTATATGTGTATGAAGAGCAGAATACGAATTCTGCCGTTCTCGGCAGTTACAATGGCGGTGCCACGATCCTGATCGAGGGCGATGCCGGAAACGGCTGGATCAGCGTCCTGGCTACGGATCCGTCCGGGGATGGCCAGATTCTCGGCTGGATTCCGGCTGACCAGCTTTCATATGTCATGCCGTCACGGTACTGTGCCCATGAGTGGGACGAGTGGACGGTCGTGACAGAACCCACCTGCACCACATCAGGCGTGGAAGCACACGAATGCACCATCTGCGGAGTCGGTGAGGCTGTGGACATTCCTCCGCTGGGACATCAGTTCGGAGACTGGACCGTCCGCACACAGGCCACCTGCCAGGTGGATGGAACCGCTGTCCGCACATGCGTCCGCTGTGGCCAGGAGGAGTCTCAGACGATTCCGAAAACAGACCACACCTTCGGCACCTGGGCTGTGACAAAGCAGCCGACCTGTATCGCCGAGGGCGAGCAGGTACGCAAGTGTACCGTCTGCGGATATGAGGAGAAGCAGACCATCGCCAAAGTTGACCATAAATACGGCGACTGGACGATCACAAAACAGGCCTCCTGTACGGCAGAGGGCGAGCGTGTCCGCACCTGTACGGTCTGCCGGACCCAGCAGAAGGAGGTCATCGCAAAGGTTCCTCATAACTTTGGCGCCTGGAGCGTGACAAAGGAAGCCACCTGCGCGGCCGAGGGCGAGCAGGTCCGTACCTGCAGCGTCTGCAAGACACAGGAGAAACAGGCCATCGCAAAGCTGCCCCATGATTACAAATGGGTCGTTACCGTGGAAGCCACGGATCATTCCGCAGGCGTGCGCAAACAGGTCTGCCAGAAATGTAATTATGAAGAGGCCGAAGAGACCTTTGACCCGGAAGGAACCATCCGTCAGGGAGATTCCGGCGACGCTGTGAAGGAGCTTCAGCAGCTGCTCATCGATCACAAATATTTAAATGAAGGCGCTGCGGACGGGATCTTCGGCAGCAGCACGCTGTCCGCCATCATGAGCTTCCAGAAGGATAACGGCTTTGCTGAGGACGGTGTTGCATGGCCGCAGACGATTGAAAAGCTCCAGCATCACTTCCGCAAATGGAAGACACTTAAAAAGCTGACCCGTACCGAGGCCGGTGAGCGTGTCCGTGTCTGCAAGGACTGTGGTTTTGAACAGCATCAGATCGTCGAGCTGGTTCCCTCTGTAAAGAGCGGCGACCTGAGCACGACAGTGCAGATCATCCAGCAGATGCTGACAGATCAGGGTTGTGATGCCGGCGCTTATGACGGTATTTACGGACAGAAGCTGGATGACGCATTTACAAAATTCGCGCAGGAAAAGAAGATCGAGTTCACAGCCGGCACTGTGCTTCCCGCACAGGTAGACGAGCTGGTGAACGGCTGGGTCGCTGCCGTCCCCGCCCAGGAATGGGGCAGCAATGACGCGACGGATGCTGCTG
>JAFWDX010000316.1 GCA_017515945.1 Blautia sp.
CCACTGCTTTTATAGGTTTAAGAAAAGCATCTCTTTCCATCTGCAGATCATCAAGTACAGGAAGAAGATCTATGTATTCTTCTATTTCCACTTGATTATGAGTATATTTTGCCATTACAACAATATACCCATAATCCCATTCAACGACTTTGGTATAATATTCGAGAGAATATGGGGCAATGAATTTTAGACGGGTTTTACCGAAACAAAAAATTGTATAATGACCATCATTACTAAGATAAGCGGTGTTTTGGAGTGAATTCATGTGTCCTTTCCTCATCTCACTAAGTGAGACAGGGGGACGGCCCTCCCTGTGTCACTTGGAATCTCCCGATCCGGCGCATTCCTCGATCAGCTCTGTGATCTTTGTAATGGCATCCAGCCCGGGGGCGGCTTTCATGGCATCAATATATTTCTGCCGGTTCTCAAACAGCGAATGGATCTCTGCCAGGAGCTTTTCTTCGGTGATCTCTTCCTCCTCCAGCACCATGCTCAGGCCCTGACGTTCAAAGGAGCGGGCGTTGAGAATCTGGTCTCCGCGGCTGGCCTGGGCGGAGAGGGGAATCAGCAGATTGGGCTTGGCGAGGGCTGCGATCTCACAGATGGCGTTGGCGCCGGCTCTGGAGATCAGGATATCCGCGAGGGCGAACAGATCCGGCAGCTCATCCTGGATATATTCGTACTGGATATAGCCGGGCGTCCCCTGCAGGCTTTCGTCCAGCTTGCCCTTGCCGCACAGATGGACGATATAAAAGTCCTTTAAGAGCTGCGGAAGGATCCGGCGCACGTTTTCATTGACCGCCACGGCTCCCAGGCTTCCGCCCATGACCATCAGGACAGGCTTGTCCGCAGGCAGGCCGGTAAAGGCCCTTGCCTTGTCGGCGTCGCCCGTGAGCAGCTCGGGACGGATGGGTGAACCGGTCACGACCGCTTTGCCCACAGGGAGCTTGTCTGCGGTCTCGGGGAAATTGCAGCAGATCTTCTGTGCGGAGGAGAAGCTCAGGCGGTTGGCCAGACCCGGCGTCATATCCGATTCGTGGATGATGACTGGGATTTTTTTATGCCCTGCCGCCACAACCACGGGCACGCTGACGAAGCCGCCCTTGGAAAAGATGACGTCCGGTTTGATCTCGTCGAGCAGCACGGAGGCTTCATGGAAGCCCTTGATGACCCGGAAGGGATCCGTGATGTTTTTCAGGTCGAAATAGCGGCGTAGCTTGCCGGAGGCGATTCCGTGGTAAGGGATCCCCAGGCGGGTGATCAGTTTTTTCTCGATGCCCTCGTAGGAGCCGATGTAGGTGATCTCGTAGCCCAGTTCCTTAAGACGCGGGATCAGGGCGATATTCGGTGTGACATGGCCGGCGGTGCCTCCGCCGGTCAGGATGATTTTCTTCATGAGCGATATCTCCTTATATGTTTTATATGATTCCTTGTAACTCTTGTGCCATAAGCACCTTCACAGTTACGAGGCCAGGTGCAGGCTCCTTACTGCAATTTGGCCGTAAGCTTTTTCTTACGTCTGAAATAATATGTGACTTCGACCAGGCAGCAGGTCGTCCATCCGACCGGATACCCCAGCCCCACCAGCAGCGGCGTGTTGGCGATGAAATGCGTCACCACAAACAGATAGATCTGCCGGATCACCACAAAGCAGCCCAGCATGATCACCATCGGCCCCTTTGCATCTCCAAAGCCCCTCAGTGCGCCGGCCAGCACATGGTTGATACAGTTGAAGAGCAGGAAGAAGGTATTGGCGCGCAGAAACAGCACGCCGAACTCGATCACGGAGGCATCCCTGGTGAAGAGCCCGACCGACGGCGCCGCAAAGACGAACAGGATCACCGCGATGACGCCTGTGATCAGGAGAGAGGGGCCGATGGAACCGATCGTGCCCTGATCCGCCCGCTCCTTTTTACGCGCGCCGATATTCTGGCTGACAAAGGAGGTGGCGGCCATGGCCATGCTGCTCATGGGCAGCATGATGAACTGGTCCAGCTTGTTGTAGCAGCTCCATCCGGCCATGCAGCTCGAGCCGAAGGAATTGACGTAGGACTGCACGAAAATGTTCGAAAAAGCGGTCAGCACGCTCTGGATCCCCGCGGGCAGCCCCACGGAAAAAACGGAGGCCAGGATCCCGCGGTCGATCCGCAGATCCCGCCAGACCAGCCGGTATACCTCCCGTGTGCGGGTGAGCAGGATCAGCGTCAGGACGGCCGAGATGAACTGCGAGATGATCGTGGCGTAAGCCACGCCCGCTATACCCGCCCGCAGCGACAGAACAAAAAACAGGTCAAGAAAGATATTCAGCACGCTGGTCAGGATCAGGAAGAACAGCGGAATGCTGGTATTGCCCACCGCGCGCAGGATCCCGCTGCCGATGTTGTAGATCAGCAGCCCCGCGATCCCGGCGATGTAGATCGTCAGATACACGACCGCGTCATCAAATACATCCTCCGGCGTGGACATGAAACGCAGCATGGGCCTCACCCCTGCAACGCCTGCCGCCGTAAAGATCACGCACAGCACCAGCGTGGCCGCGATAGTCGTCTCCACCGCGTCGTGGAGCTTCTTTATGTCCCTGGCCCCGAAATACCGGCTGATCACCACACCGGCACCGATCGAAAACCCGTTGAAGAAAAACACCAGCATGTTTACGATCATGGTGGTGGAGCCCACCGCCGCCAGGGCCTCCTTGCCGACAAAATTGCCCACGACCATGACGTCCACGGTATTGTACAACATCTGGAATATATTGCCCACCATCAGCGGCAGTGAAAAAAGCAGGAGCTGCTTTGTGATGCTCCCCTCCGTCATATCGCGGGTCGCCCCGCCGGATTTCCCGAATGAAAAAGCCATGATGAACCTCTTTGCGGAATCGGATGATTATAATATGCTGATTTGTAACCGTTCAGTCAGCACCTCGCATTTACTGCGACACCGCAGGCGTGCCTTGGCAGGTGCGTGAGAAAAAAGTCGAACAGTCAGGCCAGGCGCACTTCCAATGCGACGAAACACCGAAGGCGTCCCTTGGGAGGAGCCTGCGCCTGGCTCGTACCTGTGAAGGAACTTGTGACTGAACAGGTACGATGATTTGATTATACCCTATGGAAGGCATTGCTCATGTTAACAAAATGTGAATTATAATTCACAGTTCTGTAACATAAGTGAGTCAAGAAACCTGTCCCCCTGACTCATTTTCAGCCGGGCCTGACCCCATATACTTTATTGCCAAAAATATAACATACTGAACCTTGAAAAAAACGGAAGATAAGAGTATAATGACAATACTATACTTGTGCAGACTGCGTGAACGTCTCCATTCCGTATATGGAGATGCCTCTGCAGACTGCATATGTGAAAATCCAAGGCTGCACAGCAGGCTTGGGAAAGCTTCTACTTTTAAAGGAGGATAAAGCCTGATGGGAAAGTTGAACGCAGCTGCTGATCAGAAGATCAGAGAGATCTGCCGGAGGAACCTTAATGAAAAGACTCCTCTCATGATCATACTCAGTGACATCCAGAATGAATATGGCTATATTCCGCTGGAGGTCCAGGAAGTCGTCTCCGAGGAGACAGGAGTGCCGGTGGCGGAGATATACGGCGTCGTCACATTCTACTCCTTCTTCTCACTTACACCAAAGGGAAAATATGTCATCGGCTGCTGCCTCGGCACGGCATGTTACGTCAAAGGCGGCCAGCAGGTCATTGACAAGTTCTCAGAACTGCTCCACATCAAACCCGGAGAAACCACCGAGGATGGACTCTTTACACTGGACGCGCTCCGCTGCATCGGTGCCTGCGGTATCGCCCCGGCTGTCACGATCAATGGGACCGTTTATCCCAAGATGGCTGTTTCTCAGGTACAGGAGGTCATCGCCGGCTATCTGAATAAGGAAAATGAAAAGGAAGGTGCACCAGCATGATCAAAACGGTTGAGCAGTTAAATGAGAAAATCGCCGCATGTTCACAGGCCCTCGGCGACAAGATCAAAGGGGCCGACTCCAAGCGCCACATCGTGCTTTGCGGTGGTACCGGATGTCTTTCCAACCATTCCAAAGAGATCGCGGAGAAATTCTGCGAGGTTCTTGAAGCCAAAGGCGTTGCTGACAAGGCTACCGTCAACCAGGTAGGCTGCTTCGGTTTCTGCTCACAGGGACCGTTCGTAAAGATCTATCCCGAGGATACCCTGTATCGTCTAGTTAAGATCGAGGATGTCGAAGAGATCGTCGAAAAGGACATCATCGGCGGCGAGATCGTGGAGCGTCTGCTTTACGAGGATCCTGCCACAGGTGAAAAGGTCACCAAGCAGGATGACATCAACTTCTATAAGAAACAGCGCCGCGTAGCCCTTCACGGCTGCGGTGTCATCAATCCCTAGGATATCAACGAAGCCCTCGGCATGGGCGCTTTCCAGGGACTTAAGCGTGCCCTTTCCATGGATCGTCAGGCCGTCATCGACGAGGTTCTGGCTTCCGGTCTTCGCGGACGCGGCGGCGCCGGCTTCCCGACCGGCAGGAAATGGCAGTTTGCTTACGGCTCTCAGAGCGATACCAAATATGTGGTCTGTAACGGTGACGAGGGCGACCCCGGCGCGTTCATGGACCGTTCCATCCTTGAAGGAAATCCGCTGGCCGTCATCGAAGGCATGATGATCGCCGGTTACGCCATCGGCGCACAGAACGGATACTTCTATGTCCGTGCTGAGTATCCCATCGCCGTCAACAGACTGCGCAAAGCCATCGCTCAGGCCAGAGAGGTCGGCCTGCTCGGCGAGAACATCCTTGGCACAGATTTCTCCTTCGACTGCCATCTCAGACTCGGCGCCGGCGCTTTCGTCTGCGGCGAGGAGACTGCCCTGCTGAACTCCCTCGAGGGCAAGCGCGGCATGCCCAGACCCAGACCGCCTTTCCCGGCTGTCAAGGGACTGTGGGGACAGCCCACCATCATCAACAACGTCGAAACGCTTGCCTGCGTACCCTACATCCTCAGAGAGGGCGCCGGTGAATTCGCCAGCGTCGGCACCGAGAGATCCAAGGGCACCAAGGTGTTCGCTCTGGGCGGCAAGGTCAACAACGTCGGCCTGGTCGAGGTTCCCATGGGCACCACCCTGCGCGAGCTGATCTATGACATCGGCGGCGGCATCCCGAACGGCAAGAAGTTCAAAGCCATCCAGACCGGCGGACCCTCCGGCGGCTGCCTGACCGAGGAATTCCTTGACGAGCCGATCGACTTTGACAACCTGGTAGCCAAGGGCTCCATGATGGGCTCCGGCGGCGCCATCGTCATGGACGAGGACAACTGCATGGTAGACGTGGCCAAGTTCTACATGGAGTTCATCTGCGATGAGTCCTGTGGTAAGTGTACACCCTGCCGTATCGGTACCAAGCGCATGCTCGAGATCCTGACAAAGATCACCGAGGGCAAGGGCACCATGCATGATCTGGAAGAGCTCGAGGAGCTGAGCGACACTGTCAAGACCAACTCCCTCTGCGCTCTGGGCCAGACCTCTGCCAACCCGATCAATTCCACCATCGCTCACTTTAAGGATGAGTACATTGCCCACATCGTGGACAAGAAATGCCCCGCTCATGTCTGCAAGTCCCTGATGGAATACCACATCGATCCCGACAAGTGCATCGGCTGCGGCAAGTGCGCGAAGGGCTGCCCCGCCAACTGCATCGAGAGATCCGATTACACGGCTCCGGGCCACAAGCTCGCTTCCATGAAGATCAATACCCAGGAGTGCCTGAAGTGCGGTAACTGCATCAGCTCCTGTAAGTTTAACGCGATTGAAAAGAGATGACGGAGGAGGAACAGACATGTCAACCGTTAATATAAAAATAGAGGGAATCCCCTATCAGGTAGAAAATGGATTGACGATCCTCGAGGCCGCCAAGGCCTGCGGATACGAGATCCCTTCTCTGTGTGCCTTTAATCACGGAGAGTGCAACGCCGCTTCCTGCCGTGTCTGTCTCGTAGAGGCGACCGGAGCCAGAGGCCTTGTAGCCAGCTGCGTATATCCGGTAGCTGAGGGCATGGAGATCAAGATCTCCTCCCAGAAGGCCGTTGAGGCCCGCCGCCGCAGCGTTGAGCTTCTTCTTTCCAACCACAACAAGAACTGCCAGCAGTGCGACAAGAACGGCCAGTGCGAGCTGCTCCATGTGGCCAACGTGACAGGCGCCAGAGACGACGCTTTCGCAGGCGTTCATTCCGAGACCTATCTCGACACCCTGGCTCCCGGCCTGGTGAGAGATACCTCCAAATGTATCCTCTGCGGCAGATGTATCGCCAGATGTAACAACGCTCATGCCCTGGGTATCCTTGGCTTTGAGAACCGCGGATTCAAGACCTTCGTGTCTCCCGCGCAGAACCGCAGCTTTGCCGAGTCTCCCTGTATCCAGTGCGGCCAGTGTGTCAATGTATGTCCCACCGGCGCTCTGATGGAACACTCTGAGATCGGTCTCGTGGACGCTGCTTTCCGCGCCGGCAAGCATGTCATCGTGCAGGCCGCTCCGGCTGTCCGCGCCGCCCTCGGCGAGGAGTTCGGCTATCCGGTAGGCACACCGGTCACCGGCAAGATGATCGCTGCGCTCCGCCGTCTTGGCTTTGAGCGTGTCTATGATGTAAACTTCGGCGCCGACCTCACCATCATGGAAGAGGGCACCGAGCTGCTTCACCGCCTGACAGAGGGCGGCACCCTTCCGATGATCACATCCTGCTCACCGGGCTGGGTCAACTATGCAGAGCTGCAGTACGGCGATCTGCTGCCGCACCTTTCCACCTGCAAATCCCCGCACCAGATGCAGGGCGCCATCATCAAGTCCTACTGGGCGAAGGAAAAAGGCATCGCTCCGGAAGACATCTTTGTCGTTTCCGTCATGCCCTGTATCGCCAAGAAGTACGAAGAGAAGCGTGAGCAGGAGAAGGTCAACAATATCCCGGATGTCGATGCGGTCATCACCACCAGAGAGCTTGCCCGCATGATCCGCAAGAGCGGTATCCTCTTCAACCGTCTGCCGGATGAAGAGTGGGATCAGGATATCATGGGCGATTACTCCGGCGCAGGCGTCATCTTTGGCGTCACCGGCGGTGTTATGGAAGCTGCCCTTCGTACCGTATACTTCAAGCTTACCGGCAAAGAGAAAGAAGAGATCGTCTTTACAGAGGTCCGCGGCCACGAGGCCGGCATCCGTGAAGCCTCCATCGACATCAACGGCACGACCGTCAACGTCGCCATCGCTTCCGGCATGCGCTCCGCACGCGTTCTCCTTGACGAGATCCGCGCCGGCAAGTCCAAATATCAGTTCATCGAGATCATGGGCTGCCCGGGCGGCTGCATCAACGGCGGCGGTCAGCCGTACGTCAGAAGCTGCTTCCTGCCCGAGGAGGACGACAACATCCTCGATACCTACAAAGAGAAGAGAGCACAGGCCCTCTACAGCGAGGACGAGAGACAGGTCATCCGCCAGTCCCACAACAATCCGCAGATCATCGAGCTGTATGAGAAATATCTCGGCGAGCCGAATTCTCATCTGGCACATGAGCTGCTGCATACCTCTTATGCCGCAAGGGAGAAATTCCCGGAGAAGTAATTCTGAGTGGAATTCTTCTGACATAAACTAAAATATCAACAGGCTATGAACTTGGATGTTCATAGCCTGTTTTTTTAGCTGAAGTCTGACGCCCATTTACCTGCGGGAAAGCCAGAATTCCTCTCCTGTTTCAGTCCGACCGTAAAAAGTACTACTGACTCCATTTACCTGAACAGTAACTATGAGAGTCACATTAACGCTTCACAGTATTGACAAGCTAAATTTTCTTATCTATAATCGGCTATAAGTTGAATGATACCGGTACAGTGGCACATGGTAACTGTTCAGTCACAAGCTCCTTCACAGATATGAGGCCGGGCACAGGCTCCTTTCGTCGCATTGAAAGTGCGCCTCCCAAGGGACGCCTGCGTGTCGCAGTAAATGCGAGATACTGACTGGACAGTTACGGCATATGCTATTGTACTTTTTTTGGATACCCTGCAGGAAAGGAAGCCCAACATGTTTCGATATGTCCTGAAGCGGATCGTGCAGATGATCCTGATCGTCCTTGCGGCCTCTGTGCTGATCTTTGTCATGGTACGTGTGACTCCATCGGATCCCATCGCGTCCATGACCAAGGGAAAACGGATCAGCCAGGAGACCCGGGAGGCGTTGGTCAGGCAGTATCATCTGGACAAATCCCAGCCTGAACAGTACCTCATCTGGATAAAGAACGCCATCAGGGGAGACCTGGGGGACAGCTTTGAGAAAAAACAGCCGGTGACGACCCTGATCGCGGACCGGCTGCCGACCACGCTTCAGATCGTGCTGATGAGCTCGATCCTGGCCTTGCTGCTTTCGATTCCCATCGGGGTGCTCTGCGCAGTGCATATGAATTCGGCAGTGGACAGGATCCTGTCGTCGGTGACCCTCATTTTGGTGGCCTCGCCGGTGTTTCTGACCGGTATCGTGCTCTCACTGATCTTTGCCATGAAGCTTAGGTGGTTCCCTTCCTTCGGTACAGGCAAGACCTTTGTGGAAAACCTCCGGTACCTGTTTTTGCCCTCTCTGGCCCTGGCCTTCAGCATGGTTGCCCTGATCGCCCGGATCACCCGGTCCAACATGATCGAGCAGCTGCACAGCGGCTATGCCCAGGCGGCCGTCGCCAAAGGCATGCCCCGCCGGACCGTGATCTGGAAGCATTGTTTTAAAAACGCCCTGATCCCGGTGATCACGGTGGCCAGCATCCAGATCGGCACCATGGTGGTCGGCGCCGTTCTGGTGGAAAACGTATTTGCCCTGGGCGGGATCGGCGATGTGCTGATCTCCAGCATTAAATCCAGCGATTATCCGGTGGTGCAGGGCATCACACTGTTGCTGGTGGTTTTGTTCGCGCTGATCAATCTTATTGTGGATATCGTATACGCCTGGATCGATCCACGGATCCGGCTGGAGTGAAAGCGGTACGGGCAGACATGTGTTTGATGCGGAATGCAAAACGTCTGTGGATTCGTATGTAGTGAAACCGGTACGGCAGACATTTGTTTGCAGCGGAATGTGAATTGTCTGCGAATCCTTCTGGAGTGAAGCGGAGGTAGCGTTTCATTGAATAAAGATAAGTACAGCCTTTTCGGGCACAGGCCCATGATCAAAACCCGAAGAAGAAAGGAAGGCCGGCTCTTCACAGTGCCTATGGTGATTTCGTTGGTGATCCTCCTGACGGTGATCTTTGCCTGCATTTTTGCACCTTTGATTTCGCCTTACAGCCCGACGGAGCAGAATCTGCCGGACTCTCTGGCGCTCCCCTCCATGCGGCATCTGCTTGGAGCGGACAAGGTCGGCCGGGATCTCCTGACCAGACTGTTCTATGGGGGCAGGACCACGCTGCTTTCCGCCATCGGTGTTGTGGCCTTTTCTGTCGTGGTGGGCGTGCCGCTGGGACTGGCTGCCGGTTACTATGGCGGCATTGCGGATGTGGTCATCGGCCGTGTCTGCGACCTGGTCCTTTCATTTCCTTCTTTGCTTCTGGCTTTCGTATTTGTGGCCGGATTTGGCCGCAGCATGGCCAATGCCGTGATCGCACTGGGCATCGTGTATCTCCCCATGCTGATCCGTCTGGTCCGGTCCCTGACGCTGATTGAAAAAAACAAGACCTATGTGGAGGCAGCCGGATCCATTGGATATTCGGACGCAAGGATCCTGTTTTTCCATATTCTGCCCAACTGTGTATCCAGCATCATCAGTCAGATCACCCTGGATCTGGCCTACGCGATCCTGGACCTGGCTTCCCTGAGCTTTCTGGGACTTGGCGTACAGCCGCCTACTGCAGACTGGGGCGCCATGCTGGATGAGGGCAGAAATTTTCTGCTGCAAAATCCCCTGCTGGCCCTGGCCCCGGGTATCGCCATCATCCTGACGGTAGTTGCGCTGAACCTTTTCAGCGACGGGCTCCATCAGTATTTTGAGCCGCTCCAGCGTGAGCTGCCCTCCTTCGATAAAGTGGAAAAGCGCGCCGGAAAGAAGAAAGAGGCTGTATATGGCTGAGCATAGTCTGTTGTCAATAAAGGATCTGAGAGTCGACCTGATGTCGATCCGCGGCATCGTGTATGCCCTGGACGGGGTCAACCTGGAGCTGGGCGAGGGCCTGATCCATGGGCTTGTGGGAGAGAGCGGCTGCGGCAAGAGCATGACGGCCCGATCGATTCTCCGGCTTCACGACGGGAAACGTTCCCGCATGAGCGGGGAGATCTTATTTGAGGGAAAAAACCTGCTCTCTCTTTCTGAACGCGAGATGCAGGACGTGAGGGGTAAGCAGATCTCCATGATCTTTCAGGATCCCATGAATTCTCTGAATCCCCTTTATACCATCGGGGAACAGATCAGTGAGACGGTTCGCCGACATGAAAAATGTGGAAAAACGGCTGCTAAAGCCCGGACGCTCCAGCTGCTCGGGAAAGTGGGTATTAATCCTCCCGACCGCCGTTACAGACAGTATCCCTTTGAACTGAGCGGCGGTCTGCAGCAGAGAGTCATGATCGCCATGGCCAGTGCCTGCAGGCCAAAACTCCTGATCGCGGATGAGCCCACCACTGCCCTGGATGTGACCATCCAGGCTCATGTGCTGGAACTGATCCACAGCCTGTCCGGGGAAATGGGTATGAGTGTGCTGCTTATCACTCACAATTTCGGGATTGTGGCGGAGGTCTGTGACAGGGTCTCGGTCATGTATGCGGGCAGGATCGTAGAGACGGCGGACACCAGGGATATTTTTCGTCATCCGGCTCATCCTTATACAAAAGCCCTGATTGAAAGCATTCCCAAAGCGGGTACCGGTGAAGAATACCTGCCCACGATCCCCGGCACCCCGCCGGAGCTATTTGAGCGCGATCCGGGCTGCCCCTATCGGGACAGATGTCCCAGGGCAGGAGAAGCATGCAAAGTGCGGCCCATGGATGAAAGGATCGTAACTGCGAAGGAGCTTGCGACTGAACAGTTACAAGGGATCGAGGCGGGGCATACAGTGGCCTGCTGGCAGGCAGCGCAGGCACGGTGACTTAAACAGATACGATAATACATTATACTCGCGTGATCGTAACTGTTCAGGCACAAGCTCCTTCACAGTTACGAGGCCAAGTGCAGGCTCCTTCCGTCGCATTGAAAGTGCGCCTGGCCTTGGCTGTTGAACTTTTGTTCCACGCACCTCGCAGTAAATGCGAGGTGCTGACTGAACAGTTACGCGCGATTAAAGAAATGGAAAATGTACCTGATTTTCCGTGCGGTATATGCAGAGGCTCTAAATACGTAGAAGCAAGGCGTTTTACGTATCAAGACCCTCTGGTATAATTATGGAGTTTTCGTATGAGTGATAATCATGTGGCAGGTTCTCCTGAAACAGTGATCCGTGCCACACATCTGAAAAAATATTATACCATGAGTTCAGAGGGCTTTGGCAGACCCCGCAGGATCCTGCGGGCTGTGGATGATGTTTCGCTTCAGATCGACCGGGGCCGGATCCTTGGCGTGGTGGGCGAGAGCGGATGTGGGAAATCCACCTTGGGCCGTTCCCTGCTCAGACTCTTTCCCGTGACGGACGGTGAGATCTTTTTTGCCGGCCAGGATATTTCCCGGCTTACACGCCGGGAGCTGAAACCCATCCGCCGGAATATGCAGATGGTTTTCCAGAATCCCTATGCCTCCTTTAATCCAAAGCAGCGTATCGGGAAAGCGCTGCGGGAGGTCGGTCATGTATACGGAATGAACCGGGAGGAGTCCATGGAGCGGATCAGAGGTCTGCTTGAGACCATCCGGCTGCCGGATACGGTGTTGGAAAGACTTCCCTCCGAGCTTTCCGGCGGACAGCTTCAGCGGCTGGCCTTCGCCCGGGCACTGATGACGGATCCGGATTTTATCGTGGCCGACGAACCGGTTTCCGCTCTGGATGTTTCCGTGCAGGCTCAGATACTCAACCTGATCGTGGACCTGCGCAGGCAGATGGGACTGACCATGCTTTTCATTTCCCATGAGGTGACGGTGTGGAGCATATCTACGATGAAGTGGCGGTCATGTACCTGGGGGAGATCGTGGAGCAGGCGCCCACGCAGGAGCTTTTCGCAAATCTCCTGCATCCCTACACCCAGGCGCTCATGTCTGCTGTGCCGCGGTCAGATCCGGAGGAAAAGAAAGAGCGCATATTGCTGGAGGGCGATGTGCAGGGAGCCGTCAATCTGCCGCCAGGCTGTCGCTTTGCCTCCCGCTGCCGCTTCTGTCAGGAGCGCTGCCGTCAGGAGCATCCGGGACTCCGGGAAGTGCGGCCGGGACACTTTGCAGCCTGCCATTTTGCAGAAAACGGTGCAGGCGTATAGTAAGTCGGTGTTTCGTCGCATTGAAAGTGCGCCTTTCAAGGGACGCCTCCGGTGTGGCTTTGGCCATTGAGCTTTTTGTTCCACGCACCAGTCAAGGCACGCCTGCAGTGTCACAGTTAATGCAAGGTGCTGACTGAACAGTTACTGACAGTTCAATATAAAGTATATACAGAGGTAATGAACAAGTCATCAAATGCCCGATAACAGGCTCTGGCAGCTCCGGTTCCTCTTGTATATAAATATCCCAGATGACAGCTGTCCGGTAAGGAGTCAGCAGTATATTAATGAACCAGCAAGATGATCCATTCATTTACGGATGACTTCTACGCACATGGACCTTGCATCCCTGTCGTTGGAGGCAGGGACAGAAAAGACCGGTACATTTGGACAGCTGCCCGCAACAAACATTTTCAGCAACATCAGGAGGAAAAAATGAGAAAAAGACTAGTTCTGGCATTGACAGCTCTGGCAACCGCTGCGCTGCTGGCCGGCACGGCCTTCGCCGCGGACGAAGACACGACTTTGACGATCGCTCTGGATTCAGATATTGTAGCCCTGGATCCGATCTATGCCTACGATTTCACCACCAACCCCGTTGTCAACCAGATCACCCAGGCTCTTCTGCAGTTTGATGTGAACAATGAGCTGCAGCCTCTGCTCGCTTCGTCCTGGGAGCAGGCTGACGACACTACCTACGTCTACCAGATCCGTGACGATGTGACCTTTTCCGACGGCACCCCGATGACCATGGACGACGTGATCTTCTCCATGGAGAGAAACATGGATCCTGAAGCCGGCTCCTATCTGAGCTGGATGTTTGACAATGTCGAATCCCTGGAGCAGACCGGCGACTGGGAGCTGACGGTTCACCTCAAAGAGCCCTCCGCCACCTGGCAGTTTGTTCCCGGCACCACCGCCTGCCATGTCATCAGCAAAGCCTATTATGAAGAACATGCAGGAAACTTCGGCATGGCTGACGGCGGCCTTATGGGCACCGGCCCCTATGTATACGAGAGCTGGTCCGCCGGTCAGGAGATTGTCCTGAAAAAGAACGAGAACTACTGGGACAAGGAGCAGGAGCTTGCTCTGGACACCCTGGTCTACAAAATCATCACTGACGATACCACCCGCGTCATGGCCCTGCAGACCGGCGAGGTTGACTTCACCACCTCCACACCGGCTGACATGTTGGAGGTCCTGCATGCCGTGGAGGAGCTGGAGATCCAGGATATCGCCCTGGCAGGCGTCACCTACCTTGCCTTTAATACCGAGCGTGAGCCCTTCAATGATGTCAATGTCCGCAAAGCCATTACGGCGGCCATCGATCTGGATGCCATCCAGGAAAACATTGTGCGGGAAGCCGGCCAGGTCGGCACTTGCCTTCCCAACAACTCCACCCTGTTCGCAGGCGATGAAGAGGACTGGAACGCGTACCTCGATAGCGCGGAGCATGTGACCTATGATGTGGAGCAGGCCAAGGCTTACCTTGCCGAGTCCGCTTATCCGGACGGCTTCCCCTGCACCATGGTCATCTCCGAAAACTCCCTGCGCTATTCCATCGCTCTCTACATTCAGGAGGCGCTGAAAGCCATTGGCATCGAAGTAGAGCTGGTGAAGGTCTCCGCGGACGAGCACACAGCCTATCAGTTCGGCGATATCCTTGATGAAGAAGGCAAACGTGACTATGATATGATCATGGCGGGCTGGGAAGCCGATTATCCGGATATGTCCGGCAACATCGAACCCCTTCTTGCCGGTTATAACACCGGTGCCGGAGGCTCCAATGCTGCGGCCTATGCCAATGATGCCTTTGATGACCTGCTCCGTCAGGCCTCCGCGATCACCGATCCGGTGGAACGCACAAAGCTGCTTTGCCAGGCTATGGATCTGGCCAACGCCGACTGCCCGTATGTATTCCTGACCTATCCCAACAAACAGGTCACCTGCAACAAGAAATACACCGGCTTCACACTCAACTCTTCCTGGCTGTGGAACCTGTACTTCAAAGACTTTACACTGACTGAGTAAGGAGACAGCATTATCGCAGCATTGTACTAAATTATAATTGAATCCAATGGGCTTTTCGAATCGGGATAATCCATTTTCGATTCTGAAAAGCCCTTTTTTTCTGATTTGAATTTTCAGCCGAGCCTCAAAATCCGGCACGACCCAACGACGCAATCACAGCCCGGCCGGTCAGACTGTGAACTGTCATTCGTTTTCTGACGGATGAAAGAGGACAGCTCCTGCCCTCTTTACAGAAACCTTTTTACGATGCTATAATTTCAGCAATTACCGGTCAGTGGTAAGACCTGCTGCAGAAAGCAATACGATCGGTAACTTCAATCAAGCGAGGACAGACAGAAACATGGCAAACCTGATTTTATATAATGGCTGCGTTCATCCTGGTTCAGGGGACGTCGCAGAGGCTGTCGCGATAAGAGAAAACCGGATCGAAGCGTTGGGCAGCAACGAAATGATCCGAGCCTTGGCTTCTCCTGGCTGCACGCAGATCGATCTCGGCGGCCGGTGCGTGCTGCCGGGGTTCATCGATACCCACTGTCATGTGATGGCGACCGGGATAGAGGCTGTGAAGCTCCCCCTTCGCGGAGCGTCGTCCATCGCCGAACTGATCCGGCGGGGAAGGGCGTTTATCGAGGAGCAGCACATCCCGGAGGGTGCCTGGATCTATGGCGGTGGCTACGATCACAATGTTTTTCCCGAAGGGCGTCAGCCGGACCGTCATGACCTGGATGCCATTTCCACAAAACACGCCATCCTGATAGAAAGGGTTTGCGGCCACATCGGAGCCGCCAACACCCTGGCTCTGGAACAGGCCGGTTTCGACGAGCACACCGTAATCACCGGCGAGGGCGGCATCATGCCCCGGGATCCGGACGGACATCTGAGCGGCGTGCTGGTGGAAACGGCCCTGGACGTGATCAAACGCCGGATGCCCCGGACTACCCTGGAGGAGGCCAAGGCGGCGGTACGCCGGACATTTCGGGAGGCTTCCCGGGTCGGACTGACTTCCATGCACACGGATGATCTGGAGATCGCTCCATTTGATATCATGTATCAGGCCTATCAGGAGATCATCGCGGAGGGAGACGCCACGGTCAGGATCTGGGAGGAAGTTCAATGTCCGCGTCCGGATATTCTGAACTCCTTTTTGGAAAGAGGGCTGCGCACCGGCGACGGTCATCCGTTCTTCAAAATCGGCAACATCAAGCTCCTGACGGACGGGTCCCTCGGCGCGCGGACCGCATTTATGAGGGCTGATTACAGCGACGATTCCGGAAACAGAGGCGTGAATGTGTATACCCAGGAGGCGCTGGATGAAATGGCCCTGCTGGCCCACCGTGCCGGCATGCAGATCGCATGTCACGCCATCGGGGATGGAGCCATCGCCCAGTGTGTCCACGCCCTTGGCGCGGCCTGGCGTTCAGACGGGGTGGATCTGCGCAATCGGATCGTCCATTGCCAGTTCCCTGACGGGGCGATGCTGGATGAAATGGCGCGCAACCATATCTGTGCCGATGTACAGCCGGCATTTGTCGCTTCGGACTATCCGATCGTTACGGATCGGATCGGCAGCCGGGACCAGACAGCCTATTCCTGGCGCACCATGCTGGAAAAGGGCATTCTCATCGGGGGCAGCTCAGACAGTCCGGTGGAGACCTTTGATCCTATCTGGGGCATTCACTGCGCGGTAAACCGCACCGACGCGGATGATCTGCCTGCAGGCGGCTGGCATCCAGAAGAACGGCTGACGACGGCTCAGGCTGTGGACATGTTTACCCACGCCGGCGCCTGTCTTTCTCTGGAGGAACATGAGAAGGGGAGACTGAAGCCGGGGTTTCTGGCTGATCTGGCGGTACTGGACAAGGATATTTATACAGTTCCGGCTGAAGAGATCCGATATTGCAGGAATGTGATGACGGTTTCTGATGGGAGAATTGTATACAGAGATTTCTGATCGTGCAGGGGCACACATGGGGATGGTCCTTTTGTTCTTGTTGGGGGATGTTCAGAGGAAGACGGTGACAGGCATATGAAAAAACGGAACAGGCAAAATCAAACGTAGTGAAAATGGAGAGCAAAATGGATACACGCCTTATAGCACTTGACATGGACGGCACGCTTCTGGACAGCAGAAAACAGCTGCCGCCGGACTTTATCCCCTGGGTAAAGGCGCACCCGCAGTATCGGATCGCCATCGCCAGCGGCCGGCAGTTTTACACACTCTGGGATGAATTCGAGGAGATCGCGCCGCAGCTGATCATCATTGCGGAAAACGGTTCCTACGTTACCGAGAACAAAGAAGTCATCTTTCTGAAGACCATGGAGAAGGAGGATGTCCGGGCCTGCCTGGATATCTGCATGCCTCTGCCCGGTACGTCCATCGTGCTAAGCGGCGTCGCTTCTGCCTGCATGCGCACGGATATCAGCGCGGAAGCCCGCAGGCAGGGAGAACTGTACTATCACCGGCTGGTTTTCCAGGATGATCTGTACGCATACGCGGAACAGGACGGGATCATCAAGGTATCCCTGTACATAGATGATTTCAAGGCGGCGGAGACGGCTGAACTGATCAAAGGTCTGAATCCCAGGATCAAGGCCGTGGTCTCGGGCAGAGACTGGATCGATATCATTCACAGCGATGTCTCGAAAGGCACGGCTATGGAAGCCGTCCAGCGCCAGTTCAGTCTGACGCCGGATCAGTGTATGGCCTTTGGCGATTATATGAATGATTATGAAATGCTGAAAAAATGCGGCCAGAGCTTCGCTATGGGCAATGCGACCCAGGCGATCAAGGAGATCGCCCGATATGAAACGGACACGAACGACCGGGACGGGGTGATGAAGGTGCTTAGAGGATTGTGAGTGCATACTCGCGGAAATTCCATTTATTTGATCGCGCGAGTATAAAACGGGAGAAGGATTTTCAGTGCCATTGCCGAAACAGCCATCAGAACCTTGATACGCGTATTTGGTCCTTCTGGCAGAGTTGAAACATGAGATTCCGATATAGAGGTGATAAGATGAATAGAACTGTCCGTATATCCGGACTATCCGGAATAAAATACATACCAGGCATACTGGCTGCGTCCCTTCTCCTCACTGTGGTACTGACCGGCTGTGGAGAAAGCGGCGTATCCGGCTCTGCCGGCAGCGATGTGGACCTGGATCTGACGAAGCTCAGCAGCACCATGGTCTATTCCGAGGTCTACAACATGGTCACAGAGCCCGATCCGTATGACGGAAAGACTGTCCGCATGCACGGCACCTTTGACATTTTTGAGGACGCCGATTCCGGGGAATACGGTTACACATGCGTCATAGCAGACGCCACCGCCTGTTGTGCCCAGGGGATTCCCTTTGTGAGAAAGGGAGACTACAGCTTTCCGGAGGACTATCCGGATCTCTGGAGCGAGATCACAGTGGTCGGCACCTTTGATATAGACGAAAGCGGCGGATATAAGATCTGCAGGCTGGTGGATTCCACGATTGAAGAAGTTAACGCGTAGGATGAGTCAGGGGGACAGG
>JAFWDX010000317.1 GCA_017515945.1 Blautia sp.
GAACAGTGACAGACATAAATTCCAGGAAAGATAGAGAGGTAAGAACATGGAATTCAAAGAAGTGATCAAAAACCGTTACTCCTGCAAGAAATACTCAGATCGTCAGGTGGAGCCGGAGAAGCTGACGGCGATCCTTGAGGCAGGACGCCTGGCTCCCACAGCGAAGAATCTGCAGGAACAGTATGTATATGTACTACAGAGCGCAGAGGCTCTTGCGAAGATCGATGCGGTGACACCCTGCAGGTACGGAGCGCCGACGGTTCTGGTCGTGGCTTTTGACAGTAACAATGTCTTTACATATCCGGGCGGAAAGCGCGATTCCGGTGTGGAGGATGCGACCATCGTTGCGACGCACCTGATCCTCGCGGCCGCGGATGAAGGCGTGGACAGCTGCTGGATCAATTTCCTGGATCCGGAGAAGCTGGCAGAGGCTCTGGGACTTCCGGAAAATGAGGAAGTGCTCATGGTCCTGGATCTCGGTTATGCCGCAGAAGGCGCCGGCCCGCTTGCAAATCATGAAAGCAGGAAGGCTCTGAGTGAGACGGTAACATATATGTGATTTGCAGGGAGAGACAGGGGAAGGAGGAATGCGCATGCAGGTCAATATTCGATCGTCATATGACAGCTTCCGTGATCTGAGAGAAAACGGCGCATATTATATTGATAAAACAGCAATGCTCGAAGAGTACCTTGTCAGGCGTTTCGATAAAGCTGTCCTCTTTGCCCGGCCCAGGCGTTTCGGTAAAACGCTGACAATGACCATGTTCCGGGATTTTCTTGATATCAGGCAGAACAGCAGAGATATCTTTAAAAACCTCAGGATCATGGAATTCCCTGACGTTGTAGACAATTATATGAACCAATATCCGGTTGTGTTCATCTCCCTTAAGGAAGTTTTCGGCGAGAGCTTTGAAGAGGTTTTCAGGAATTTTCAGATTGCGGTGTCTATAGTCTGTGAGGAGCACAGCTATCTGCTTGACAGTGATAAAGTAGATTCCATCCGTAAGGGTTTCCTGACACAGCTTCTAAAAAAAGAAGCAAACAGGGAAGATACCATCCAGGCATTGGACTTAATCTGCCGCATGCTGAAAAACCATTACAACAGGCAGGTCTTTGTAATCATAGATGAGTACGATGTGCCAATGTCCAAAGCTCTTGGCACACCTTTTTATGATAAAGTCAGAGGCATGATCGAGCATATGCTGAGTTTCGTCTGCAAAACGAATGAAAATGTAAAAGCGGTGATGCTCTCCGGATGCCTCTATACTGTTAAAAACAGTACGTATACTGGAGTGAACAACATTATTCCATATACGATACTTTCACCGCTTTATGCCTCATCCATAGGTTTTACCGATCAGGATGTGAAGAAGCTACTTGAGGACGCGGATCTCAGTGACCGATATGATACCGTTGCCGAATGGTATGACGGATATATTTTTGGCCGGGAAAGGATGTATTGCCCGTGGGACGTACTTTCATATGTACGCTCTGTCCTTGATGGTTCATACAGTGAAGCCATGGGCCCGGAAAGTTATTGGGTAAATACATCTGACACATCACTCACTCTGATTCAGGGATTCCTGGGAAAAACATCCGGTGTAAATGAAAGCTTTGAAAGACTTCTGGCAGGGGAAACCATTGAATGCACCGTAAATGAAACGGTGCCGTATCATCTGATTCATGCGAATGGAGAGAATCTCTGGTCCGCATTACTGGAGACCGGGTACCTCACCAAAACGGTAACAGAGAAGATGCCTCTCATGCCGCTTCGGATACCCAACA
>JAFWDX010000318.1 GCA_017515945.1 Blautia sp.
ATGTGTCGTTCTGGTTGATGAGTATGATAAGCCATTGCTGGATCTGATAGAAAATCGTGAGCTGGAAACGCATACCAAAAAAGTATTTAAAGGGTTTTTCAGCCGGCTGAAGAAAGCTGATGAATATATTCAGTTCATATTTATTACCGGTGTATCGAAATTTCATAAGGTGAGTATTTTCAGTGATCTGAATCAGCTTCGGGATATCTCCATGAGCGAAGATTATGCGGGCCTGTGCGGCATCACCGAAAATGATATTGTGGAATATTTTGGAGAAGAAGTCCGGCAGCTGGCTGACAGGCAGAATATTTCGATAGAACAATGCCTGACCGGATTGAAAAAACACTATGACGGCTATCATTTTCATCCGGCCGGTACAGCTGTTTATAACCCTTACAGTCTCCTTGGAGCATTTCTGGATAAGGAGTTCGGCTCCTACTGGTATGAGACCGGTACACCTTCTTTTCTCGTAAAAAAACTGAAAGAAACGGAATTTGATGTCCGCAAGTTTACGGACAGGACCCTTTATGCCAGTGAAGGTATGCTGAAAGACTATACCGGCGACAGCCCGGATCCGGTTCCGCTGCTATACCAGACCGGATATCTGACCATTGTTGCCTATGATAATACTGTGAGAGAGTATACACTGGCTTTTCCAAATGAAGAAGTAAAATATGGTTTTATCGAAAGTCTGATGCCAGAATATGTTTCAGACTGCGGAGCCGGTTCCGGAAACGACATATTTACATTGCGGCGGTATATAGAAGAGGGGAAACTGGATAATATAAAAGCTGTTCTGACTTCTTTATTTGCGAATATTACATACACCCTTGAATCAGACCCATTTGAACATTATTTTCAGGCTGTGATCTATCTGGTCTTTACGCTTCTGGGTAAATTTACAGTCTGTGAGATGCATACATTTAATGGAAGAATCGATTGCAAGGTCGAGACAAATCATTATATATATCTTTTTGAATTCAAACGGGATGATACGGTGGAAGCTGCACTTGCACAGATTGACAGCAAAGAGTATGCGCTGTCATTTGCTGCAGATACCCGCAAGGTTATTAAGATCGGTGTCAGCTTTGACTCCGGATCAAGGATGCTTGTGGGATGGAAAACGTCGTAACCCGAACTCAGATTATACCGGATGGAGAGAAAACATTGAGAACGATCAAACAGCTGGATCAGCATACGATTGATAAAATTGCCGCCGGTGAAGTGGTGGAGCGTCCTTCCTCCGTAGTCAAGGAGCTTGTCGAGAATGCCATTGATGCCGGGGCCGGCGCGGTCACGGTGGAAATATCCCAGGGCGGAAAGAAGCTGATCCGGATCACGGATAACGGAAGCGGCATCCCAAAGGATCAGCTGGCTCTGGCTTTTGCCTCTCATGCCACTTCCAAGCTGGAGAAAGTGGAGGATCTGGCCGGAATTACATCCCTGGGTTTTCGAGGCGAAGCACTCAGCAGCATCGCGGCGGTCTCACAGGTGGAGGTCATCACAAAGACTCCATCTGCGCTTACCGGCGCCAGGTATCTGATCGAGGGCGGGCGCGAGATGGGCCTCGAGGAGATCGGCGCGCCGGACGGCACCACATTCCTGGTTCGGAATCTTTTTTTCAATACGCCGGCCAGGAGCAAGTTCCTCAAGACGGATACCAGTGAGGCGACGGATATCAGCACACTCATCGAACAGCTGGCGCTGTCCCACCCGGAAATATCCTTCAAGTTCATCATGAACAATCAGGTCAGACTCCATACTCCGGGTACCGGCCGTCTCCAGGACGTGATCTATCAGGTCTACGGCAGAGATATCGCCAGGAACCTGCTTGAGGTGGAGTACAGGAACGATTTCATGAAAATATCCGGCTTTGCCGGAAAGCCGGACATCGCCAGAGGCAACCGCGGCTTTGAAAATTACTATGTCAACGGGCGCTATGTCAAAAACAACATTCTGGCCAAGGCGATCGAGGATGCCTATAAGGGCACGCTCATGCAGCATAAGTATCCGTTTGTCACGCTCCGGATCGAGATGAACGGGGAGGAGCTGGATGTCAATGTCCATCCCCGCAAGCTGGAGGTACGCTTTGCCAGGGGGATGGAGGTGTACGACGCGGTATTTGAAGCCGTGCATCGGGCACTCTTTTCCAGGGAGCAGATCCCGTCGGTCTCGCCGGGAAGGAGCGAGAGAGCGGCATCTAAACCGCCGGTATCCAGGGCCTCTGTCCCGGAGCCCTTTGAAGCCAGCCGCAGGCAGATCGATCCAAGTGGTCAGGTACAGGCAGGCCCTGTATCGTTACCGGAGGAAAGGGCCGGCAGACATCCGGAAGAAAAGCCCGGCGACAGCTTAAATGAAGGCAGACAGGAGACCGGTTCAGAAAATATACATGGACTTGAAGATGACAGATACACAGAACCGGGAAGCTTACAGGGACTCGCTGAAGAACCGGGAGCCTATGAAGCAGGAACAGGAAAAAACGGCATAGGAACAGAAAAAGGAAACATCCCTGATGCCGAAACTGTTTCGAAAAGAGACAGGGAAAACGATTTAGGTACAATGGACGAAACCGTTTTTGCCAAAGCAGGCGAAAACGGTTTAGGAGTTGAAAGCGAAAATGGTTTCGCCAGCGTTTCGGCTGTCCCAAATGTTGCCGGCGAATCCGTTCCTGCCGAAAAGGATGTCCCTCCGGATTCTTTACTTATTTCGACAGATGTGCCGGTTGAACTGCCTGAGACAGGAGAGGAAGTGCCTGTACAGGCAGAAGAGGATCTGCAGGTGCAGGAAACGGATCCTTTATCGGTACAGGAACAGGTTTCCGAATCAACAGAAACGCCGGGACAGAATCCGGAACCGGAACCCCGGACGGTGCCGGCCCGTGGAGAGCAGCTGGAGCTCTTCGGAGAACGGCTCCTGGATCCGGCCTCCCGTGTGCGCCACCGCCTGATCGGGCAGCTTTTCGACACCTACTGGCTGGTCGAATTCGGCGATGATTTTTATATGATCGATCAGCATGCCGCTCATGAAAAGATCACCTATGAGAGGATGGTGCGGCAGTTCCGGCAGCAAAAGCCGGCGTCCCAGTACCTGCAGCCTGCCATGATCGTGACGCTGAGCATGGAGGAGGAGTCCGTTCTGGCGTCGGCCGGCGAGATCTTTGAGGCTTACGGTTTTGAGATCGAGCCATATGGCGGCCGGGAATACTGTATCCGGGCCGTCCCTGCGGACCTGTATGGATTTACGGAGCAGGAGCTTTTCCATGAGCTGCTCGACAGACTGCCCGGTGAAAAGAAGGACAGCCTGCCGGAGGTCTTTGCCGGACGACTCGCGACAATGTCCTGCAAGGCGGCCGTCAAAGGCGGTAACCGCTTGAGCACTGCGGAGGCAAACGCGATGATCGATGAGCTGCTGAAGCTGGAGGACCCGTATCACTGCCCCCATGGCCGGCCTACGATCATATCGATGTCCAAAAGCGAGATCGAAAAGAAGTTTCACAGGATCCTGTGACAGGGAAAACAGGAGAAGATATGGATAATGAAAAAAAGCCCCTGGTCGTTCTGACCGGCCCCACGGCCGCCGGAAAAACAACCTTGTCACTCGCACTGGCGGAGCGGATCGGGGGAGAGATCATCAGCGCGGATTCCATCGCGGTCTACCGGCATATGGATATCGGCTCGGCCAAGATCAGGCCGGAGGAGACCCATGGGATCCCGCATCACCTGATCGATGTGCTCGAGCCTGAGGAGGATTTCCATGTGGTCCTTTTCCAGCAGCTTGCCAAAGAGGCCATGAAGGGGATTTACGAACGCGGGCATGTCCCGATCGTCGTTGGCGGAACCGGGTTTTATATACAGGCCCTCACCAGAGATATCGACTTCACCCAGGCGGAAAATATGGAGGATCTGCGGAATGAGCTGGAAGTGTTTGCCCGCGAAAACGGGGCGCATGCCCTGCATGAACGACTGCGTCAGGTCGATCCGGACAGCGCGGCTGCGATTCACGAAAACAACGTGAAGCGGGTGATCCGCGCACTGGAGTTTTATGAGCAGAACAACAGTCCCATTTCCGCCCACAATCAGGAGCAGCGGCAGGCGAAAAGTCCATACAACCTGGCCTGCTTTGTTCTGACTGCGCCCCGTCCGGTTCTGTATGAACGGATCGACAGACGGGTTGACAGGATGATCGAAGCCGGACTGGTGCAAGAGGTCCGGTCGCTGAAAGAGCGGGGATGCCATAAGGGTATGGTATCCATGCAGGGGTTGGGATATAAAGAGATCCTGTCATACCTGGACGGAGAGATCAGCCTCGAAGAAGCCATTCGGATCCTGAAGAGGGATACGCGGCATTTTGCCAAGCGGCAGCTTACATGGTTTCGGCGGGAGGAGGATGTGATCTGGGTGGATAAATCGGTCTTTGATTACGATGATGAGAGGATATTGGAATGGATGATGCAAAAGATCAAGGAGTATCAGATATGAACAACTTGGTTGACAGATAATGAATACGAACAGCTGCTTAGTAATCAACAGAATAGATCAGTATCTGTGTGATCAATGAAGCCGTCTTTTAAATATAACACCTGTGAACTATGATTGAGAAGATTTGTTTTGATTTTCTTCAAAAGTGTATAAGGACGCTGATTTTGTTCATAGTTACGGTCGCCTTTCAAAAAAATTGAATAGCAAATACAGTTGGCGACATTGCTTTGCTCACTATCCATAATAAGAAATACAAAGCTGGTATCAGCCAGTTGACTGACTATGAGGTAGTTTGCCTTGATCGACGTGACAAACGAATAAAAGCGTGGCATGAAAGAATAAAGGGAGAATTCATTGTCAAGTATATCTTTTAGGGCAACAATGGCAAGAAGACGTGGTTTAACCATTTTTTCATATTGAAGTCCTTTTTCGACTTGTTCTTGTGTGATAGTGCCATCGAGTACTCGAAAGACTGTTTTTCCAGGCGTAAACCGGGGCAATGATAAATCTTTAAGATAGTGGAAACCAGTCAGATGTGGGAAATCCTCCGGGGAAAAGGTCAGGTTGATGGTATAGAGTTTCATCTTGAATCCATATATAAAGGTATATTTATATTGTAATAGCTCATTCCACACACAAGCAGCCTTATAAAGAAGAGTATCGCTCATGCTGTTTCCTCCATTGTCTGTAAAGAAAAGAGCCCTGCTTCAAGCAAGGCTCTAAAGCGTTTTCTTTCAATTCCTGGAAACGGAATCTAGTCGGCTTGAGGTTACGCATAACCCACAGTCGTGCTCCACAATCGGCTGTGAACCGACCCAGTCAATTGCTTCAAAGCACACGATAGCTGGTCTTGCCGCTATCCTCTGCATATATTATAATGGATATTGAATCAAAATACAACTTGTTTTATAAATATTTCGGCTGTAACTGTTCAGTCACAAGTTCCTTCACAGTTACGAGGCCAGGCGCAGGCTCCTTTCGTCGCATTGGAAGTGCGCCTGGCCTTG
>JAFWDX010000319.1 GCA_017515945.1 Blautia sp.
ATTGTGTAAACGGACGCCGGGCTGAGTAATGCTTTGAGGCAGGCGGAGCCGGATGGATCCCCCGGTGTGACCACTAAAAAAACGCCCGAGCCCTTTCCGCTGGCTCTCTATACTCGCGCGATCAAAAAAATGGCATAGGTACCTGGTTTTCCGCGCGGTATATGCAGAGGCTCTAAATACGTGGAAGCAAAGCATTCCACGTATTAAGACCCTCTAGTATAAGAACGCGGGCTATTCGGCCATAGACGGCAGCCTCTTAGCCCGCGTTCCAAGAGAGCCATGCGTCCTGGTCTCGTGCATTTTTTTGGACGATGGTCACACCGGGGGATCCATCCGGCTCCGTCTGCCGTGAACGGAATTGAAGCCCGGCTGAGGAAATCAGGTGGCGATGAGTTACGGGGCCGGGTCCTTTCTCATATGTATTCCTTTTCAGTCAGGCCGTGAGCAGTAATGTCAGGGAGACGGGTCCCTCCTCATATGTAATCCTTTTCAGTCAGGCCGTGAATGGAATTGAAGTCCGACTGAAGAAAACAGGTGGCGATGAGTTACGGGACCGGGTTCTTCATCATAAGTAATCCTTTTCAGTCAGGCCGTGAATATAATTGAAGCCCGACTGAAGAAAACAGGTGGCGATGGGTTACGGGGACAGGGTTCCTCTTCATATGTATTCTTTTTCAGTCAGGCTGTGAACAGCAGCGTCAGGGGGCCGGGTCGCTTGACTTACGTGATTCATAAAAAAAGATAGTTGACAAATATCTCGGTTGGTGATATATTCATCTCAGATGAGTAAACGATTACCCAAACCGTTATTGAGGTAGTGATGACGGAATGGTTACATCTGATTCTGATAGGGAGCCGGCCGCATATTAATGTACCAGCCAGATGGTTCATTGAATTGCGGATGCTTCTGCACACACCCGGTCTTCGGATCGAGTCGGAGAGATCCGGCATTGCGAGAACGCTTCGATCCGAGGATCGGGATAAAAAATGAATGAGTAAACGATTACCCACATGATGAGGAGGTGCCTTTAGATGACAATTATTGGAGTTGATATCGGGGGAACGAACTTTCGGGCAGGTGCCGTGACTGAAGATGGTACCATTATCAAATTTGAAAAAACTCCTACGAAATCGGTCGTGAGGTCGGGTGATGTTCTCTCCGATATCGCCGCCTATCTGAAGGCCTTTGCCGAGGATCTCGATTACAGTGCCGTTGCGATCGGTTTTCCCGCGACACTGGATCCTGAAAGAAAAAAGGTCATACAGGCGCCGAACATCCCGTTTATGGAAAATCTGCCGGTGTGTGATTACCTGAATGCAGAGCTGGGCGTGCCTGTACTTGCGGAGAGGGATGTCACTTATGCACTTTGCTATGACATGAACAAATATCACATTCCGGAAGAAGGGCTCTCGTGCGGAATATATTTCGGGACAGGGATAGGGAACGCGATTTCCATTGACGGAAGATTTCACGCCGGACGCTGCGGAGCGGCCGGGGAGCTGGGACATATCCCGGTGCTGGGGAGCAGCGTCATGTGCGGCTGCGGCAACATCGGATGCCTTGAAGCTGTCGCGGGCGGCAAGGCTCTGGTCAGGATCCAGCAGGAGTATTTCCCGGACACACAGATCGGCGCTTTGTTTACGGAGCACGGAGATGAAAAAGTCCTGTTGGATTTTATTGACGGAATGGCTGTTGCCGTCGCTACAGAGGTCAACATCCTGGATCCGGACCATGTGCTGGTCGGAGGCGGAGTCATGAAGATGCCTGACTTCCCGAAGGAATATTTACATGAATGTATTCTGAAGAGGGTGCGGAAGCCTCTTCCTGCGAATGAACTGAACATAATCTATACGGACGATGAGAAGGACAAGAGCGTTATCGGCGGCGCGGTGTATGCCAGGAGAAGCTTGTGTATGGCCTCAGAGTTGTGACTGACTGTTACGATAAAAATAAGGAGAGGAACAAATGCGAATCGCAATCGGAAATGATCATGTGGCGCTTGAGATGAAAAAGGAGATCCGTGCCTGGCTCGAGGAGAAGGGCATCGAGATCATCGATGTGGGGACCAACAGTCCGGAAAGATTCAATTATCCCGTCAGCGGATATAAAGTGGCAAAGCTGGTCGCGTCCAAGGAGGTGGATGCCGGTGTGCTGATCTGCGGTACCGGTGTAGGCATCAGCCTGGCGGCCAACAAAGTCCATGGAATAAGAGCCTGTGTATGCAGCGATCCGTATACGGCCCGCCTGTCAAAACAGCATAACAACACGAATATCATAGCTTTTGGCGCCAGAGTGATCGGTATTGAAACGGCAAAGATGATCGTTGAAGAATGGCTGAATGCCGTGTACGAAGGCGGACGGCATCAGACAAGGATCGACATGATCGCAGAGATTGAACAGACGCAGGCCCTGGCTGCAGCAGAGGATACGGAAAAATGAAAAGACTTTTATGTCCCAGCATGATGTGCGCAAATTACGGCCACCTGGCGGCGGAGGTACGGGCCCTGGACGACGCGGGAGCGGATATTTTCCACTGTGACATCATGGACGGAAGCTTTGTCCCGAATTTTACAATGGGTGTGATGGACGTTCAGACGATCCGCCGTTATACGGATAAGCCGGTGGACTGCCATCTCATGATCGAAAATCCCGGCAATAAAGTGGACTGGTTCATAAATGCCGGCGCCGATATCATCTATATTCATCCGGAGGCGGAACGGTATGTGGTAAAGACACTGGCGCATATAAAGGAGTCAGGGGCCGCCGCCGGCATAGCCGTCAATCCGGATACGAGTGTGGCGAGCATCTCTGAAATCTTGAACCTGTGCGATTACGTGATGGTCATGACGGTGAATCCGGGCTTCGCAGGCCAGGGCTTTATAGATTTCACCAGAAAAAAGGTCATTCAGCTGGCAAAGCTGAAGGAACAGTTCGGATTTTCCCTGATGATCGACGGCCATTGCAGCCCGGATGTCATAGAAGACCTTTCTTCTGTGGGAGCGGACGGTTTTATCCTCGGCACGAGCGCGCTTTTCCGGAAGGGAAGGAGCTATGCGGATCTGTTTGCCGAACTTCGAAAGGGGAATGAGAAATGAACCGGGAGAAAAAGACCCATCGGACGATCGGAGTCATTATTCCGACGGCGGATAACACTTTTTTTTCAAATCTGGCCGACTATTCTGCCGATTTCTTTTACAGGAAAGGATATACGGCGCTGATCCTGAGCAGCGGCAACGATGCCGAGAGAGAGAAGGAGCATCTGAAATATCTGGCGGAGCTGGGCGCGGAGGGGATTCTCTGCGTGAGCGGTCTTTCCGCGCTGCCGGACGATCTGCTCCCGCCTGAATTCCCGCTGGTCTTTCTGGACAGACATCCGGATACCGCAAGACCTGTGCCGCTGGTCGCGAATGATGACCGCGAAGCCATGTCTCAGGCCGCGGAGTTCCTGTTGTCAAAGGGGTGCCGCAACATTCTTCTGATGCCCGGCTATCTGGCCGAGACACGAACCAGTCCGAGGGTGACGGGATACGAGGAGGCCCTTCTGCGTCATGGGATCACGCCGGATCCGGAGTATATCCTTCACCGCCCGGGCAGAAAATCATCCGAGACGGAAACCGAAGAGCTGGTCCGGGATATCATGCAGAGGGGACTGCCCGTGGACGCGATCATAACAAGCTCCGACAGGGCTGCGCTCGGCGTGATCACGGCGCTTCATCAGGTGGGGCTTTATGTACCGGAGGATGTAAAGCTGATCAGCTTTGACAATTCCCCCTACTCATCCATGGCCTCTCCGGCGATCACAGCCCTGGACAGAAATCCGCGGCAGCTGGCTGAGACTGCCGGACGTTGTCTGCTGGACATCATAGAAGGAAACCCTGTAAACAAGGAGACAATCATTCCTGTCAATCTGTGCAGAAGAGATTCAACCCGCTGACTCGTTCTTCGTTGACGGGCGTGTCAGGGGGACAGGCTCCTTGACTCACACGCCAGTGTGAGTCAAGGAACCTGTCCCCCTGACTCACCGGCGATCACGGCCCTGGACAGGAATCCGCGGCAACTGGCCGAGACGGCGGGACGCTGTCTGCTGGACATCATAGAGGGAAATCCAATAAACAAGGAGACGATCATTTCTGTCAACCTGTGCAGAAGAGATTCTACCCGCTGACTCGTTGCCCGTTCCTGCTTGCGGAAATGAGTCAGGGAACCTGTCCCTCTGACTCATTATGAGTCAAGAAACCTGTCCCCCTGACTCAATAAGAATCATATATACAATAAACAAAAGGCACAATGGAAACAGATGAATGAAAGAAACTGACATACCGTGAAACATGTCAGTACAATTAATTTGAATGAAACTGACTGAATATAGCACAATCCACAATAAAAAGGGGCTAAAACTGTGCAATAAGTGGAATAATAAGAAATAAAGTGAAACATATTGACAGAATATGAGCATTTATGCTAATATCCAATCATCAAAGAGATGAAAGAAAATGAAAGGGGATGATAATTAATGAACTACGCAGGACGGGTAAATTCATTTATTTTCAAAGGAGCCACTGTCCTGGAAGCGATCAAAGAATATCGAAAAATGAATGGCCTGACCCATCTGGAGTTCAATTATCCTGAGCACATCGTCGGCTATGACCTGAATGAGCTGAAGGAAGCCATGGGCGACCTGAAGGTCAACGGGTTCGCGATCCGCTGGAGAAGCCGGTTTATCAACGGAAACTTTACAAATCCGGATCCGGTTCTGCAAAGGGAAGCGATCCAGATGTGCAAGGACGGCATTGATGCCCTCCGGGTGCTGGGCGGAAACGTAGTCACGCTCTGGTTCGAAAATGACGGATTTGATTATCCTTTCCAGATGGATTACGAAAAAGCATGGAACATGATGGTGGAGGGGATCCGCGAGGTGGCGGATTACGCTCCGGACATCAAGATCAGCATAGAGTACAAACCCTTTGAGGAGAGAAGCTTTGCCATGATCGACAGCACCGGCATGACGCTGCTGATGATCGAGGAGGTGGACCGGCCGAATGTGGGATGTACATTGGACTTCTGCCACATGCTGATGAAAAACGACTGCCCGTCCTATGGGATCGCCCTGGCTGCCCGCAAAGGAAAGCTGTTCGGCCTCCACATGAACGACGGCTACGGAAAACAGGACAACGGACTGATCTTTGCCTCGGTCAACATCAGCCTGTGCACGGAATTTGTCTATTATCTTAAGAAATACAATTATACAGGAGTGGTCTTTTTTGATACCTTCCCCAGAAGAGAGGAAGCGGCTCCGGAGACACAGGCGAACATTGACGCCTTTGAAAAGCTGGAGCATCTGGTGGAAGAGATCGGCGTGGAAAAGATCGATGAGGTGGTTTCAAAATGCGATGGAGTCAGCGCCTCCAAGCTGATCCTGAGCATGTTGAGATAAAGAAGCAAAAAAGAAAAGGCACGTGAAAAGGAGAGAAAAATGAAAGCAAAACAGTTAACAGCGGTTTTATGTGCGGCAGCAGTGGTATGTTCCGGAATGGCAGTCTACGCAGAAGAATTTAATCCGGATCAGGTTGAAGGCGCAATGACGATCGAGGACGTACGCGCTGAGTTCGGCGAGGAAGTTCCGGTTGCCAACGGCATCACCTTCGGAGGCGTTATGAAATCCCTTTCCAATGAATTCTGGCGCACACTGGAAGAAGGCTATCATGCCGCAGAGGAAAAGGTACAGGCTGCAGGCGCCGATTACTCCATCATGATCGACGCGACCACAGACGAAGCTGATGAGATCGGCCAGCAGACCATGACCAGCAATATGGTCAACCAGGGCGTGACCGCTATCCTGGCTTCTCCGATTTCCGACTCCAACCTGACATCCGCTGTTGAGGATGCACAGGATCAGGGTATCCCGGTATTCAACGTAAACGACGGTCTGATCGCGGCAGCTGAGTATTATGTAGGACCGAACGCTTATCAGAACGGTCTCCTTGCAGCTGAATGGCTTTCCAATAAGCTCGGCGATGAAGGTCAGGTTGCCATCGTCATCGGCATGCCCAAGGCTTTCGCGGCCCGTGAGAGAACCGCAGGCTTCAAAGACTGGATCGCAGAGAACAACTCCGGACTGGAAGTTATCGCAGAGCAGAACGCTGACTGGGATCGTCAGACAGCCAAGAACCTGGCCGCTACCTGGATCCAGCAGAACCCGGATCTGAAGGGAATCTTCTGCAACAACGATACAATGGCCCTCGGCGTAGTGGAAGCTGTTGAAGAGGCAGAGGCTGACATCCTGGTTGTCGGCGTAGACGGCATCGGCGAAGCTTATGATTCCATCCGTGCAGGCAAGCTGGATGCGACCGTTGACTCCTTCCCGTTCTATATGTCCCAGGTTGCCACAGAGTGTGCGCTCCGTGTCATGGCCGGCCAGGAACTCCCGAGAGTCGTGGCAACTCCTCAGGCTCTGATCGATTCCGAGAACGTGGACACCGAAGCTGCCGAGATCATCGGCTGGACCGACCCGACCTACGTTGCTGCTGAATAAGGCGGCATGTGAAGAACGTCTGAATATGTGAGCTGCACGTATTCAGACGCTCTGAAAGAAAAACAGCAGAACAAACAGTGCCTGAGACGGAACAGCTTCAGGTATGGTTGTGAGACGTAAATGGCAGATAGGAGATTAAGTTGCTTATCTGCCATTTTCCATAGAAAAGCGAGCAGATCGCAAAAGGAGGCAGAAGTGGCAAAGGCGGTTGAATTTGTCAAGATCAATAAACGCTTCCCGGGAGTACATGTACTGAAAGATATTTCCTTTTCGGTTGAGGAAGGGGAGGTTCACGCTCTTCTGGGAGAAAACGGTGCGGGAAAATCCACACTGCTGAATATTCTGCATGGCGTATATCCTGAATATGAAGGTTCGGTAATCCTGCACGGAAAAGAAGTACATTTCAAGGACGCAAACGATGCGATCGTAAACGGAAATATCTCAAAAGTGCATCAGGAGACACTGGTGGTCAAGGATCTCACGGTAGGCCAGAATGTCACACTGGGATATGAACCGAAAAAGGGAATGTTTGTGGACTTCGCGAAAATGAACAGTGACGTGGACGCGATCCTCAAGGAACTCAACTGTAAATTCTCCGCCGCGGATCTTGTCGCAAATCTGACATCCGGTGAGATGCAGATGCTGGCGATCGCGAGGGCGCTGTATCATCATTCCAATATCATTTCGCTGGATGAGCCCACCGCTTCTCTGACGCTTAAGGAGACGGACGCACTGTTCGATGTCATCCGCAAGCTGAAATCCCAGGGTGTTACGATCCTTTACGTCAGCCATCATCTGGAAGAAATCTTTCAGATATGCGACAGAGCTTCCATCCTCCGGGACGGCGAGTATATCGAAACCCTTGACATCGCAAAGACGACCAGGGACGAACTGATCCACTCCATGGTGGGACGCAACGTGGCGGCCGTGGCCGGAAGGCTCAGGCCCAGCCCGAGGACCGAAGAGGTGGTCCTCAAGGTGGAACACCTTTCCAGCGGCAGCAATTTTGAGGATGTCAGCTTTGAGCTCCACAAAGGAGAGATCCTCGGATTCTTCGGTCTGGTCGGCGCAGGCCGTACGGAAGTCATGCGGACGATCTTCGGAGCGGACCGCAAGACCGGCGGCGAGGTGTACCTCCACGGCAAAAAGCTGGAAAGCGCATGGAACACCACGAAGGCCCTTCACGCAGGGCTGGGACTTGTCCCGGAAGACCGCAAGACCCAGGGCTTTATGGCACTCTCTGACAATACGGACAATATCGCCATCTCAAGTCTTGAAAAGTATATGACCGGACTTTTTGTTGATCAGAACAAGAAAAACAAAAACGCGGCCCGTTATTTCGAGGAAATGGATGTGCATCCGAGGCGGATCGATTATCTGACCAGGAACATGTCGGGCGGAAACCAGCAGAAGGTCATCCTGAGCAGATGGATGTCCGCGGAGACGGAAATACTTATTTTTGACGAACCTACCAAGGGTGTGGACGTGGCCGCCAAGGCGGAGATCTATCGACTGATGGAAGACATGGTGGCACAGGGCAAGAGTCTGATCGTCGTTTCGTCGGAGCTGCCTGAGGTCATGGGACTCAGCGACCGGCTGATCGTCATGAGCGAGGGAAAGATCACCGGCGAGCTCACGGATAAAGAACAGTATCAGGAAGACGTCATCATGAACTATGCCATAGGAGGAAATTGAGATGAGCCGTTTTATCAGCAAAAACAAGAGAGAACTGGTCGTTTTTCTGGCCACGCTGGCCATGGCTGCCGCTTTTACGATCATGAACCCGGCTTTTATCAGATGGAATAACATTCTTACGGTCTTTCAGCAGATGGTGCTGAACGGTGTGCTGGCAGTCGGCATCATGTTCGCCATTATTACGGGCGGCATTGACCTGTCCATCGGATGTACATATGCGATCACCGGTATCTGTGTGGCCTGGTGTACGGTACACAGCGTCAATCCGTTCATCTCCATTGCCATCGGTCTGATCATCGGCGCGGTCCTCGGCGCTTTCAACGGCTTCCTGGTGACCGGCCTGAAGCTGCAGCCCTTCATCGCGACGCTGGGTACCATGAGTCTTTACCGTGGTATTGCCTACGTGGTGACAGGCGGTATTCCTGTGACCAGCGTACCGGATTCCTACAGAAATATCTTTAACGGAAAAATGTTCGCGGGCATCCGTTTCTATGTGCTCGTCATGATCGTACTGTTTATCGTAGCCTACATCATTCTGGCCAAGACCCGCACAGGTGCTTATCTGTACGCGGTGGGCGGAAATGAAGAGGCGGCCAAGCTTTCCGGTGTGAATGTCATCAAGACGAAATATATCGCCTACATCGTCTGCGGCGCCTGCGCGGCCATCGCCGGCATGATCATGCTGGCTTCCCTGGGATCCGCGGAAGCTACGGCAGGTACAGGATATGAAACAAACGCCATCGCCGCGGCTGCGATCGGCGGCACCCGTATGGCAGGCGGACGCGGTTCCGCTCTCGGTACCTTTATCGGTGCCCTGATGCTGGCTGTCCTGAAGGTCGGCATGGTTGTCATCAATGTGGACTCCTTCTGGCAGTACATTGTGACAGGTCTCATCATTATTGTGGCTTCATACTTCGAGTTTATGCAGGAAGACATAAAGGCATTTATGGCACGCAGAAAGAATAAATGATGACCGATCATGTATGAGAAAAGGAGCAGAGCTATGAGAAACAAGGTGCTGGTCGTCGGCAGCATGAATTATGATATCATTCTCAAGGCGAAAAGGCTTCCCGAAGAGGGCGAGACAATGCCGGTATCGGGCTGCACCTTCGCAGCCGGAGGAAAAGGAGCCAATCAGGCAGTCCAGGCGGCGAAGCTGGGCCTGGAAACCTATTTTGTGGGCTGCGTCGGAACCGATCCCATGGGAGACTTTCTGTATAATACGGCTGCAGAGTACGGACTTCACACGGAGTATATCCACAGAACATCCGCACCGACCGGCCTTGGACTCGTTCATGCCCTGGAAGACGGCAGCGTGCACGCCAGCATCGTGCGTGGGGCCAATTTCGAGATCACCCGTGAGGATATCGACGCCGTTGAACCGCTGATGGATGAGACGGGGATCGTGATCCTGCAGATGGAGATTCCCCTTGAGATCAACCGCTACGTGATCGACAAGGCAAAGGCGCATGGCTGCAAGGTGCTCCTGAACGCGGCTCCCGCGGAACCGTTTGAAAAGGAATACCTTGCAAAATGTGACATTCTGGTGGTAAACGAGGTGGAGGCTGCCTTTTACGCGGACAGGACAGCGGGTTCCCTCTCAGAGGGCTGCGCCATGGCGGACGAGATGGCTGCGGAGCTTCACAATACCGTCGTGATCACGATGGGCAGCGAAGGCGCCGCGGTGAGCGACGGAAACAGACATGAAGAGATCCCTTCAATGAAGGTAAACGCCGTCGAGACGACAGGCGCGGGGGATTCCTTTATCGGCGGGATCACGTATGCCGTGATGAACGGGATGGATATCATGGAGGCCTGTCGCTTTGCCACAAGGTGCAGTGCCATCACAGTGACACGCCCCGGCGCTCAGAATTCCATGCCGGTGCTGTCGGAAGTGCTTTAATAAGCTTTGAGTCTGATGGGGTCAGGCCCTCCAAACATTTTGTGAACAGCGTTCA
>JAFWDX010000320.1 GCA_017515945.1 Blautia sp.
ACACAGGGGACGGTTCTCTGTGTGGTACCACACAGAGAACCGTCCCCTGTGTGGTAGTCCCCTGTGTGGCAGGTACTGTCCGGCATCGCGTCAGATACCGAAATATCTCTTGGCGTTGTAATAGCTGATCCCTTCGACGATCCGCTTCAGAGCCGCTTCGTCGTCCGGATACTCTCCATTCTCTACCCAGTGTCCGATCATGTTGCACATGATGCGGCGGAAGTAGTCGTGGCGGGTATAGGACAGAAAGGAACGGGAGTCGGTCAGCATGCCGATGAAGTTGCCCAGGATGCCGAGATTGGCCAGGGAGCGCATCTGATCCTCCATGCCGCTCTTTGTGTCGTTGAACCACCAGGCGGGACCATGCTGGATCTTGCCGGGTACCTCGTCGGACTGGAAGCAGCCCAGGATCGTGCCGATCTGCTCGTTGTCCGCGGGGTTAAGGGAGAAGAGGACTGTCTTGGGCAGCTCGCCGGTCTTGTTCAGCGCGCTGAGGAACTCGGTGATGGCGCCGCCGCAGGTATTCTGCGCGATGCAGTCAAAGCCTGTGTCCGGGCCCTCTTTCTCGAACATGACCTCGTTGACGTTACGCAGGCAGGAGTAATGGATCTCCATAACGATGTCATATTTATGATAGGCTTTACCCAGAGTCATAAGCAGGGCGGTCTGGAACTTCTCAGCTTCCTCAACGGTCAGCTTCTCTCCGGCCATGGCCTTTTTGAAAGCGGCATCCACCTCTTCATAGGGAGCCGGGCGGTACATCACATAGTCGATGCCGTGGTCGCTGGCCACGCAGCCGTGCTCTTTAAAGAAGGCGATCCTGTCGACGATGGCGTCCATGACCTCCTGGGCGCTGGTGAAGGTCTCTTTGCCGACAACCTTTGCCAGTTTGTTCATGTACTCTTTCCAGCCGGCCTTGGTGATGTTGATGGCCTTGTCGGGGCGGAAGGAGGGACGCACCAGTGTGGTGAAGGTCTCATCGGCGGCGATCTTTTCATGCCACTCGAGGGAATCAATCGGGTCGTCGGTCGTGCCGATATAGGCGACGTTGGACTGGCGGATCAGGCCGCGGACGGAGCAATCCGGGTCATTCTGCAGTTTGTCATTGCACTGGTCCCAGATCTCCTTTGCGGTGGCTTTGGAGAGCGGTTTGGTCACGCCGAAGTATTTGCGCAGTTCGAGATTGCACCAGTGGTACATCGGATTGCCGATGCAGAGCTCCAGGGCCTCGGCGAACTTTTCAAAGCGGCCGAAGGGATCTGCGGTACCGGTGACGTCCTTCTCACTCACGCCGTTGGAACGCATGATCCTCCACTTATAATGATCGCCAAAGTAAGTGCCGTCCGGATTTTCTCCGCCGAGCCATACCTCGCCGATGTCATGGAAACGGCGGTCTTCATAAATCTCCTGTGGGCTCAGATGGCAGTGATAATCCACCAGCGGAAGCTTTTCGGAATACTCATGAAACAGTTTTTTGGCAGTTTCTGTCTCAAGGATAAAGTCCTGATCCATGAATGCTTTCATCTTTTTTGTCGGACAGCCGCGTTGCCGGCCTGTCGCTCCTCCTTTTCTTAGGTATATTTTCAGGGTTACCCATTAATCCCCATTATACAGCTTGTATACTAGGATGCAAGACTGAAAAGTGTAAAAAATTTTGCTCATGTTTTTGTGCATCTTTTTTGTTAATTTTCTACCACATTTCTTTTCAGATTTCCACTCTTTTTTCATATTCCGACTTAAAGACTTTTGTAACTTTTGGACAAAAAGAGCGCTCATTTTTTTACTAGTATACTAGTAGACAAATCTTGAAAGGCTATGCTATTATTTCAGTAAATATGAGTTGCTGACTGAACAGTGATACCAGAAACAAACAGCCAAGCCGGAACCAGGATGGTATGAAAAATGCGAATCTTATCAAGAAAGCCACGTGAAACAGGGCGTGATTATGCCCTGCGGGTATTAAAATATAATATAACCCATCTGGAACTGGAGCCAGGGAGCATGATCAGCGAAAACGAACTGGCCGCCCGGCTCGGGCTCTCCCGGACACCGATCCGTGAAGCCCTGATCGAGCTTTCCAAGGTAGGCATTGTGGAGATCTATCCCCAGAAGGGCAGCCGGATCTCCCTGATCGATCCCGTCATGGTCGAACAGGCCTATTTTATGCGTGAGACGTTGGAATGTGAGGTGATCCGTCAGGTATGCGCGCTGGCTTCGCCTGCAGATCTGGACCGGCTTTCCGCGATCATCCATGACCAGGAGCGTTTTGTCGAGACAGACGGAGCCGGATCCGAGGTCAGCTTCATGGCGCTGGACAACCGTTTTCACGGTCTGCTCTTTGAGATCGCGCAAAAGACCATGGTCTTCAGCATCATTCAGGAGATCGTCATCCATTTCGACCGTGTCCGTCATATGATGATCGGCTACAGCACACCCGCCGACGTGACCCGTCAGCACCAGGAGATCCTGGCCGCCATCCGGGACCGGGACGGACAGATGGCGGCTGCCCTGACCCACAGACACCTGGGCAGCTTCAAGGATATCCAGGACGAGCTGGTCGCCATGCATCCGGATTATTTACACACTGAATCGGGGGGCCGGTTCCTTGAGTCAGGGGGCTGGTTCCATGAGTCAGGGGGACAGGTTCCTTGACTCGCACTTACGTGTGAGTC